>NZ_JBFAOO010000022.1:36960-59827 GCF_040675265.1 Microbispora sp. NPDC049633 | reverse complement strand
CCGGGCGGGGCCCATTCGGCGGGGTCCGCGCGGCCGGCGGTGTGCCCCGCGGTGGGCCCGCCCCCCCCGGGCGGGGGCGCCCGCCGGGTCCGTGGTCCCGCCCGCGCCGACCGCAGTGGCGAGGCGGTCGGCGGTCAGGTTGTATTTGAGGGTCATCAGCACGCCCGCGAACGTGATCAGCGCGGGCACCACGGTGACGCCGATCACCACCGCGACGAGGGCGGTGTCCGGCTGGGTCACCGGATGCTCGGGGTCGGAGGAGATGAAGCCTCCTACGGTCAGCACCCAGCCGTAGGTCGTCGCCCCGAGCGCCGACACCGCGTTCTCCACCGCCGTCCACAGGCCGGTGAAGACCCCGCCCCTGCGCTCGCCGCTCACCACGCCGTCATAGGCGATGACGTCGGCGAGCATGGAGAACTGCAGCAGTTGCAGGCCCGCGTAGCCGATGCCCACGACCATCACGCACAGGTGGGCGTACAGCGAGCCGAGCGCGGGCGTCGCGAGGATCAGCAGCGCGCCCGCGGTGAACAGCGATCCGGACAGGAGCATCGCGCCGCGCTTGTCGAGCTTGCGGGCCAGCCACACCCACAGCGGCATCGTGACCAGCATCGGCCCCACGAGGGCCGCGAAGAGCGTGGTGGTGGCGGAGGTGTCGTCCAGCGCGTAGGCGGCGAAGTAGGGCGCCCCGGCCAGCATCACGCCCGCCCCCAGCGTCTGCGCGGAGCTGAGCCCGAGCAGCCACATGAACGGCTTGCTCGTGCGGGCGGCGGCGAGTTGCTCCCGCAGCGTGCCCTCGGACCTCTGCTGGCCGGTGAAGGGGGCGCGGGCGGTGCCGAAGAACGATCCCAGCATCGAGACGAGCAGGATCACGCCGAAGACGATCCCCATGGTGCGGTACCCGTCGGCCGTCTCCCCGGCGATCGTCGGCGCGAGGATGCCGCTCATCGCGATCGCGATCGCGATCAGCACCATGCGCCACTGCAGCAGCGACGTCCGCTCGTGGTAGTCCGTGGTCATCTCCGCGGGCATCGCCTTGTACGGCACCTCGTACAGGGCGTAGCCGGTCGCGGCGGCGAGGAAGGTGACGCCCACGTACAGGCCGGCGGTCGTGCCGGTGAGCGGCGGCCCGGCGAACATCAGGGCGAACGACAGCGGCAGCACCAGGGCGCCCGCGAGCAGCCAGGGCCGGCGCGGTCCCCAGCGCGAGACCGTGCGGTCCGACCACCGGCCGACCAGGGTGTTGGCGACCAGGTCCCAGGCCTTGGGCAGGAAGAGCACGACGCCCGCGAACGCGGCCGGCACCGCGAGCACGTTCGTCATGTAGAAGAGCAGCAGCAGCCCGGGGATCGTGGAGAAGTTGGCCGTGCAGAACGAGCCGACGGCGTACCCGAGGCGAACTCCCAGGGTGACCTTCGACGGGGAGGGCGTCGCCGCGGTGGAGACCATGGCGCCATTCAAGCCGAGCAAGCGCCCGTTCGGAAGGACCGTCCCGCAACGGTTCGGCCGCTGCGTGATCTCCCCTCGATCTCCGCCGGATCGCGCCGGCGGAGATCGGAGAGGGACCGGGCGATCAGTCGCGCACGTCGGGACAGACGACGTGGGCGCCGATCTCGATCAGCCGGCGTTCCGTGTGGGCGTCGGCGACGCGGGCCATGAGCACCGGCGCCTCGCTGGCCGCCAGTTGCGGCAGCCGGGCGCGCACCCGCCGGTGCAGGTCCTTGACGATGTCGTCGGCTCCGAGAATGTGCACCTTGACGTGCAGCATGATCCCCCACAGCCCCGCCGCCGTCCGCGACTCGGAGATCCACACGTGGTGGATGTAGGGGTATTCGGGTAGCAGTTCGGCGACAGCCACCCGAAGCGCCGGCAGGATCGGGTGGCGCGTCCTGCGGTAGCCGGGGTCCACCACCTGCATCGCCCCCGACAGGTGCTGGCGGGGGGCGGGGACCCACTGCGCGGGCAGCGCGGCGGGCGCCTCCGGGACCGGGGCGGGCGCGGGCGGCGGGGGAGGAGCCTGCCTGCCGACCTGCGCGCGGGTCACGGTCGCCATCGCCCCGGTGGCGTACGCCGTGGGAGCGGCCGTGCCCATGGCCGACAGCGCGGGGGCGGGACCGGTGCGGGTCTCCTCCAGATAGCGCCGCAGGTCGTCGATCGGCACGGCGGCGGCCGCGGGACCGGCCGCGTCGATCACGATCTCGCGCACGCCGGTGACGCGCTGGATGTCGAGGATGGTGTCGGCGTCGCACGCCGACAACGAGTGGCTGCCACGGTGCCGGGCGTAGGTCGCCGGTCCCGTGTAGCCCAGCAGAACACGCTCGCCGTTCTGCGTCGTGCCGAGCACCACGGAGCGGTCGGGTCGGACCGCCACCAGGATGCCCCACTCCGCGAGGGCCGCCAGGAGTTGCCGGGGGCTGCCATGCCGCGCGAGAACGTCGCCCAGGGAGGGGTTCCCGATGCTCATAGCCTGAACGATAGGGACTGGACCATGGCGAATCAGGCTAATCCCGAAGATTAGGTGCGATCAATACCAAGTTGGCGACAGTCCGTATGAGATCACGGTCGACGGGGTACACCGACCGACTGTGCCCGGGCGTGAGCGAGTCTCAGGCACCCCCCACGTCCCGGCAGTCTCTCCACGTTATTCTCCGGATGGGCGCCGTTCCGCGCCCGCCTCCTGAGCCCGTGCCACGCCGCGAACACCGGTGCCGGAGCCACCCTCGGCGCCGGGCGCGATCTGAGACCGGGTCGTCGCGTCGCCGCGACGCCGCCGTGACCTTGGATATCTCGTATGCCGGGCGCTCGTGAGAGCTTTCACAAGGCCCGGATAGACTCACGTCGTCCGCGCCGTCGCACTTCACGAAGGACTCAACCCAGTGAACAAGCCCGTCGTACTTGTCGCAGAAGAGCTCTCAGAAGCGGGTCTCGCCGTGCTCGGCGCGGATTTCGAGGTCCGGCACACCGACGGCGCCGACCGGTCGCAGCTGCTGCCCGCCCTCGCCGACGTGGACGCTCTGATCGTGCGCAGTGCCACCCAGGTCGACGCCGAGGCGATCGCCGCGGCGCCCAAGCTGCGCGTCGTCGCCCGCGCGGGCGTGGGCCTGGACAACGTCGACGTCGAGGCCGCCACCAAGGCCGGCGTCATGGTGGTCAACGCCCCGACGTCCAACATCACCAGCGCCGCCGAGCACACGGTCGCGCTGATCCTCGCCAGCGCCCGCAACGTCGCCCAGGCGCACTCCGCGCTGAAGGCCGGAGAGTGGAAGCGCTCGAAGTACACCGGCGTCGAGCTCGACGAGAAGGTCGTCGGCATCCTCGGCCTCGGCAAGATCGGCCAGCTCGTCGCGCAGCGCCTGCAGCCGTTCGGCGTCGAGCTCATCGCGTACGACCCCTACCTGCAGCCGGCCCGCGCGGCGGCCATGGGCGTGCGTCTGGCGTCGCTGGAGGAGGTGCTCCAGCAGGCCGACTTCATCACGGTCCACCTGCCGAAGTCGAAGGAGACCATCGGTCTCATCGGCGACCGCGAGCTGCACATGGTCAAGCCGACCGTGCGGCTGGTCAACGTGGCCCGCGGCGGGATCATCGACGAGAACGCCCTCTACTCCGCGCTCAAGGAGGGCCGCGTCGCCGGCGCCGGCATCGACGTCTTCGCCAAGGAGCCCTGCACCGACAGCCCGCTGTTCGAGTTCGACCAGGTCGTGGCGACGCCGCACCTCGGCGCCTCCACTCACGAGGCCCAGGAGAAGGCCGGCACCCAGGTCGCCCGCAGCGTCAAGCTGGCGCTCGCCGGCGAGTTCGTGCCCGACGCGGTGAACGTCCAGGGCGGCGCGGTCGCCGAGGACGTCAAGCCGGGCCTGCCGCTCACCGAGAAGCTGGGCCGCATCTTCACCGCGCTCGCGGGCGAGGTGGCCACCCGCCTGGTCGTCGAGGTCCGCGGCGAGATCTCGGCGCAGGACGTGCGGGTCCTGGAGCTGGCCGCGCTCAAGGGCGTCTTCACCGACGTCGTGGAGGACGCGGTGACCTACGTCAACGCTCCGCTGCTGGCCAAGGACCGCGGCGTCGTGGTCGAGCTGGTCACCAGCGCGGAGAGCCCCGACTGGCGCAACGTCGTCACGGTGCGCGGCGTGCTCGCCGACGGCCGTACGGTCTCGGTCTCCGGCACCCTGTCCGGTCCCCGCCAGATCACCAAGATCGTCGAGGTCAACGGCTTCGCGATGGAGATCGAGCCGACCGAGCACCTGGCGTTCTTCACCTACGCCGACCGCCCCGGCATCGTCGGCATCGTGGGCCGCCTGCTCGGCGAGCACAGCGTGAACATCGCCTCCATGCAGGTCTCCCGGGACGTGAAGGGCGGCAAGGCGCTCATCGCGCTGACCGTCGACACGGCGATCCCGTCCGACGTCGTCGAGCAGATCGCGGGGGAGATCGGCGCCGACAGCGGCCGCACGGTCGACCTGGAGGACTGACACCAGGCACCCGCTCATCCGACGGCCCGGCGCCCCGCGCGCCGGGCCGTTCGTGTTGTCCCGGGCGACGGACGGCGTCTCACGAAGTGAGATACTAGGTCGTCCTACGAGATTGTGGGGTAGTCTTGCGATGACGAGGCGCCCCGCACTTCCACCTGCCGCGACGGGGCCTGATCAGGGCAGGCCGGCCCGTCGCGGAGCGCCGCGCCGCCGGCCTTCGGCTCGCCCGTGACGCGTGACCCGCGTTCCACCGGCGGCTGACGTTCCCGGATCCGCGCCAGCGGGTCCGCTCTCAGCATTCCTCCGTCAAGAGAGAGAATCGCCATGTACGACATGTATCCCTGGGGTCGTTCCGAAGACGCTGAGAACGAGGCGGCCGAGGCCCTGCAGATCGCGCTCGACCGCCGCGACAACGGGGGCGCTCCGCAGCGCTGACCCCGGCGGGACCGGCGGGACCGGCTGATCGCCGCGTGTGCCAATCTTGATGGCGTGGTGAGCATCGGCGGTGGGGCCGCGAACACGACCAGCCTGCTCCGGCTGATCAACCAGCGGGCGGTGTTCACCGAGATCTTCCGCCTCGGCAAGGCCTCGCGCCCCGAGCTCGCCCAGGTGACGGGACTGTCCAAGCCGACGATCTCGATGGCGCTGGCCGACCTGGAGCGTGCCAGGCTCGTCCGCCCGGTCGGGCTGCGCACCGGTGGCGCCGGACGCGCCGCGCTGCTCTACGAGATCAGGCCGGAGGCGGGCTGGGTGCTCGCCGCCGACCTCGGCCGCACCACCGTGCGGATCGCGCTCGCCGACCTGGTGGGCGACGTCGCGGCGCGGAGGCAGGAGCCGTCGCGGGCGCACTCCTACGAGAGCGCGCTTGAGCAACTGGCGCGGATGGCGGCCGAGCTGGTCGCGGAGGTCGGCCTGGAGCCCGGCGACGTCACCGTCACCGTGTTCGGCAGCCCCGGCATCCACGACAAGGAGAGCGGGGCGCTGCGGCTCGCGCCGAACCTGCCGGGCTGGGAACGGCCCGGCGCGGTGGACGCGCTGGCCGGCGTGACGGGCTCGCCGTACACGGTGGAGAACGACGTCGACCTCGCGGCCGTGGGAGAGGGCGCCTACGGCCTGGGCAAGGGGGTCTCCCACTTCGTCCTCGTGTCCATCGGGACGGGCGTCGGCATGGGCGTGGTCATCGACGGCGGCCTCTATCGGGGCGCCCGGGGAGCGGCCGGCGAGATCTCGTACCTGCCGGTGGGTGAGACGTCCCCGGCCTCGACCGCCGGCGCGGCATGTTCGAGTCGGTGGCCTCCGCCGACGGCGTCGTCGCGGCGGCGGCACGTCTGGGCATGACGGCGGCCACGGCCAAGGAGGTCTTCGACGCCGCGCGCCGCGGCGACGCGGCCGCGTGCGCGGTGGTGGCCGCGGAGGCCGACCACGTCGCCCGCGCCCTCGCCGGGGTGATCGCCGTGCTCGATCCCGAGCTGGTCGTGCTCGGCGGCGGCATCGGCGCGCAGGCCGGCGACCTGCTCGCCGGTCCCGTGGCGGAGCGGCTGGAGACGCTGGTGGCCCTCACGCCGCCGCGGATCGAGGTGTCCACGCTCGGGGCGGACGCCGTGATCCTCGGGGCGCTGGCGGTCGGGCTGTCCACGGCACGCGACCTCGTCTTCGAGCGTGCGGTGGCAGAGGGACCCGCCTGACGGGCGCATATGTCCGGGCATGGACCGAATGGTGAGATCGTGTTTCGATCTCCGAGACAACCGGTAAGGTACACGCATGGAGTCGAGCAACATCCGCCTGGCAGTGATCCCCGGTGACGGTATCGGCACCGAGGTCGTCGCCGAAGGCCTCAAGGTCCTCAACGCCGCGGGCGTCAAGTCCGAGACCACCGAGTACGACCTCGGGGCCAGGCGCTACCACGCGACAGGGCAGACGCTTCCCGACGAGGTCCTCGACGAGCTGCGCGGCTACGACGCGATCCTGCTGGGCGCCGTCGGCGACCCGAGCGTGCCGCCCGGCATCCTGGAGCGCGAGCTGCTGCTGCGCCTGCGCTTCGAGCTCGACCACTATGTGAACCTCCGTCCGGTCAAGCTGTTCCCCGGCGTGACGACTCCGCTCGGGGAGGCCCGCCCCGAGGACATCGACATGATCGTCGTCCGCGAGGGCACCGAGGGTCCGTACGCCGGAGCCGGCGGCGTGATGCGCCGCGGCACGCCGCATGAGATCGCCACCCAGGAGTCGCTCAACACGGCGTACGGCGTCGAGCGCGTCGCGCGCTACGCCTTCGAGAAGGCCCTGAGCCGGCCGCGCCGCAAGCTGACGCTGGTCCACAAGACCAACGTGCTGACGTTCGCCGGCGACCTGTGGGCGCGCACCGTCGACCGGCTCAGCCTGGAGTTCCCCGAGGTCGAGACCGACTACTGCCACGTCGACGCCGCCTCCATGTTCTTCATCACCCAGCCTGAGCGGTTCGACGTGATCGTCACCGACAACCTGTTCGGCGACATCCTGACCGACATCGGCGCGGCGATCGCCGGCGGCATCGGCCTGGCGGCCAGCGGCAACGTCAACCCGGCCCGCACGGCGCCGTCCATGTTCGAGCCCGTCCACGGCAGCGCGCCGGACATCGCGGGCCAGGGCAAGGCCGACCCGACCGCCACGATCCTGTCGGTCGCCATGCTCCTCGACCACCTCGGTCACGCCGAGGCCTCGGCCCGCGTCGAGCAGGCCGTGGCCGACGACCTGATCGAGCGTCAGAGCGCGTGGACCGCGCGCTCCACCCGCGAGATCGGCGACGACATCGCCGCCCGAGTAGCCGGCTGATCCCGGCCGCTCATCACGACCTCACGCGCATGGCGGCCCGGTATGGGCCGCCATGCGCTTTTTCATACCTGCCGAATGCCCTAGTTTTCCCTTAGCCGTCTCGTCGCACAATTACTACGACGACGAAGAGAGAAGGACCTCGCCATGACCACCCACCTCAGGTTCGACGTGCAGCTCAATCCGCAGGCCCGCAGTGCGGCCGAGCGTGAGCAGGTGCTGGCGAGCCCCGGCTTCGGTCAGGTCTTCACCGACCACATGATCTCCATCGACTGGACCGAAGGGGAGGGCTGGCACGACGCGAAGCTCCAGCCGTACGGTCCGCTCGTCCTCGACCCCGCCACGTCTGTGTTCCACTACGCGCAGGAGCTGTTCGAGGGGCTCAAGGCGTACCGGCAGTCGAACGGCTCGATCGTCGCCTTCCGGCCGTACGCGAACGCGGCGCGCTTCAACCAGTCGGCGCTGCGGATGGCGATGCCGGAGATCCCCGAGGACACGTTCGTCGAGTCGCTCGAACTCCTTGTGCAGACCGACCGCGACTGGGTGCCGACCACCGAGGGCCACAGCCTCTACCTGCGCCCCTTCATGATCGCCACGCAGCCCGCCCTCGGAGTGAACCACCCCTCGCGGAGCTACAAGTACATGGTGATCGCCTCGCCCGCCGCGTCGTACTTCACCGGCGGCCTCAAGCCGGTCTCGGTCTGGCTGTCCACCGAGTACACCCGCGCCGCGCCCGGCGGCACCGGCTTCGCCAAGTGCGGCGGCAACTACGCGGCGGCGTTCGTGGCCCAGCGGCAGGCCGTCGAGGAGGGCTGCGACCAGGTGGTCTGGCTCGACGCGTTCGAGCACCGGTGGGTCGAGGAGATGGGCGGGATGAACCTGTTCTTCGTCTTCGGCGACCGCCTCGTCACCCCGGCGCTCACCGGGACGCTGCTGCCCGGCATCACCCGCGACTCGATCCTCAGCCTGGCCGGCGAGCTGGGATACACGGTCGAGGAGGGCAAGATCTCCATCGAGGACTGGCAGGCGGGCTGCGAGTCGGGCGAGCTCACCGAGGTCTTCGCCTGCGGCACCGCCGCCGTGGTCACCCCCGTCGGCTCGGTCAAGGGCGTCGACCGGAGCTGGATCGTCGGCGACGGCACCCCCGGGCCGGTCACGATGAGGATCCGCGAGGAACTCGTGGGCATCCAGTACGGCAGCCGCCCCGACGCCCACCACTGGATCCACAAGATCTGCTGACGGACGCGGCGCCGTACGGCGCTCATCGTCCGCTGCTCCTTGTCGCGGTGCGCCCCGCCGTCAGCCCGTGGGCGCACCGCGCGGCGGGCCGATGTGGTCTTCCGGAGCCGTGTTCGCGAGCCCGGCTCAGCCGTACGCGACCGGGCAGGCCGTGCCCTTCCCGAGGGTGGACAGCGACATCAGCCCTCCGATCAGACCGGCGCTCACGCTGACCCGGATCAGGGACCGGCCGGGGCATGGCGCCGCGACGGTCGCGAGGGGCATCGGTGCGGCGGACGCGACGGGCGTGGGCGTCGCCGTCACCGTGACGGTGACCGTGGGCACCGGAGCCGGTCTGGGCGCGGGCCGCTCGGTCTCGCGCGGGCCGGCGACGGTCACGTGCTGGGTGATGTTGCAGACCCGGGCGCGCCGGCACAGCGCGTTCTGCACGTTCGAGGAGCCGCCGGCGGTGTTGGCGCTCGTGTGCTGGTAGCCCCGGTTGCGCGTGGTCCCTTCCACGGACAGCTTCGTGCCGGGGCGGTCGCGTGGGTCCTTCCCGGTGGGGGCCACGACGTTCCGCTCCGCGCGGTCGCCGCGGCCGTGCCCGTTGTCGGCGGCGGCCCCGAGCGCGCCGACGGTGGTGACGAGGGCGGTCGCGGCCGAAGTGCCGACGAGTAGGAAACCGGCGAGTCTGCCGTGGAACGCCCCGCCGCCGCGCCGACCAGTCATGCGTCGCCCCCTGCTGTAGGAAACCTGCTGTAGGAAAACCTGCTGTACGAAAACGAGTCCTGGCGAAGAGGTTCATGAATACGAACCGCTTCGCGAGCGTACTCGCCGATGGGGCGGTGATCGTGTGTCCCGCAGGCGTATGGCAGGTTATTACGGCGTCCTTGCCCGGAGTGACGAATAAATCCGGCGATCTCCCTGGAAACGGCCACGTGAACAACGGCCGTGCGGCCGGTCGCGGGCGGGTCGCCACCCGGGCGGCGCCGAGGTCGCGGTCGTCCCTTCCGGTCGTCGTATTCGCTGGTGGCCGCGCTGACCTGCGCGAACACTCCCGGACATCTCGTACTATGAGATCGATGTGCCAGAGGGTGACCGGCTGTGGCAAACTGCTCAGCACCATGTACTACGGTCTGCTCATTATCGGCAGGCGCGCCGGCTGAAGGACATCGCCGGCGCGCAGACCTCTCACGTCCGTGAGGGGTCTTTTTGTTTGGGCCTCAAGCCGATTCACAGGCCGATGAGCGCGCGGCGAGACACAACCCCGCGAAGGAGACACAGAGATGGCCGACGATCGTTTCCATGTGTACGACACGACGCTCCGCGACGGCGCCCAGCAGGAGGGGCTGAACCTCACCGTCGCCGACAAGCTGGCCATCGCGCGTCACCTGGACGGCCTCGGCGTCGGCTTCATCGAGGGCGGCTGGCCGGGCGCCAACCCCAAGGACACCGAGTTCTTCCGGCGGGCTCAGACCGAGCTCGACCTGAAGCACGCGCAGCTCGCCGCGTTCGGCGCGACCCGCCGGGCGGGCGTGAAGGCCGCCGACGACCCGCTGGTGGCCGCGCTGCGCGAATCCGGCGCGCCGATCGTGACGCTCGTGGCCAAGAGCCACGACCGCCACGTGGAACTGGCCCTCCGCACGACGCTGGAGGAGAACCTCGCGATGATCCGCGACACGGTCTCCCACCTGACGGCGGAGGGCCAGCGCGTCTTCCTCGACGCCGAGCACTTCTTCGACGGCTACCGCTCCAACCCCGCGTACGCGCTGGAGGTGCTGCGCACGGCCGCGGAGGCCGGGGCGTCGGTGGTCGCGCTGTGCGACACCAACGGCGGCATGCTGCCCGACGAGCTGGCCGACGTGGTGCACGAGGCGGCCGGCACCGGAGCCCGGATCGGCATCCACTGCCACGACGACACCGGCTGCGCGGTCGCCAACACGCTGGCCGCGGTGAAGGCCGGCGCCACGCACGTGCAGGGCTGCGCCAACGGGTACGGCGAGCGCTCCGGCAACGCCAACCTGTTCACCGTGGTGGCGAACCTCCAGCTCAAGCGGGGCTTCGACCTCGTGCCGCCGCAGTCGCTGCGCGACATGACCCGCATCGCCCACGCGATCACCGAGGTCACCAACGTCACGCCGAACTCGCACCAGCCGTACGTCGGCACGTCGGCCTTCGCCCACAAGGCGGGCCTGCACGCGTCGGCGATCAAGGTGGACCCGAACCTCTACCAGCACATCGACCCCGCCGATGTCGGCAACGACATGCGGATGCTGGTCTCCGACATGGCGGGGCGAGCCTCGGTGGAGCTGAAGGGCCGCGAGCTGGGCTACGAGCTCAGTGGAGAGCAGTCCAGGCGGCTGGTCGAGCGGGTCAAGGATCTGGAGGCCAAGGGGCACACGTTCGAGGCGGCCGACGCGTCGTTCGAGCTGCTGCTGCGCGACACGGTCGACGGCGAGCTCCGGCGCTACTTCACGGTCGAGTCGTGGCGAGTGATCGTCGAGCGCCGGCCCGGCGGCGACGTGGTCAGCGAGGCGACCGTCAAGCTCCACGCCAAGGGTGAGCGGATCATCGCGACCGGCGAGGGGAACGGTCCGGTCAACGCGCTCGACCGGGCGGTGCGGCTGGCGCTGGAGAAGCTCTACCCCGAGCTCGCGGGGGTCGAGCTGATCGACTTCAAGGTCCGCATCCTGGAGGGCACCCACGGCACGGACGCGATCACCCGGGTGCTGATCACCTCCAGCGACGCGACCGGAGAATGGGCCACCGTCGGGGTGGGCGAGAACATCATCGAGGCGTCCTGGCAGGCGCTGGAGCAGGCGGTGACGTACGGCCTGCTGCGGGCAGGTCACAGCGCCTGACCTGCGATCCGGGTGGAGTGAGTGGTGCTCACGTTCTGCAGGTGAATGCAGTGGTTTTAGTGACATTTAGTCTAGTTGGTGCTTAGATAGGCAAAGCTCTGAGGCGGTCATCACCACGATCGGTGACGCCGGCCGCGGTTCCAGCCTCAGCGCCAATGCTCTGGCTCGACGGAGGGTGACGGCAAGAAGCATCTGTGCACGCAACCCCTGTAGGCCCGCGGCGTTCGCGCCCGTCTCCTGATCTGTCCATCGGAGGCGGCCGCGTCGCGGGAGCCGAGCCACGTCTGTCACTATGGCCAGCCGCGTGACTGCCCCGAGTATGGAAATCTTCGGACGGCAGTCATCCCCCTCGCTGGTGCACCCCATATGGGAGGGTCTGTGAACACCTCGTCCTATTACGACCAAATCGGCGGCGCACCGGTCGTGCGCGACGTCGTCGACCGCTTCTACGTCCGCGTGCTCGGCGACGACGATCTCAACCCGTACTTCGTCGGCATCGACATGCCCAGGCTGAAGCGGCACATGGTCGTGCTGCTGTGCTCGGTCCTCGGCGGCCCGGAGCCGTACGAGGGTCGTGACCTGGGCGAGGCCCACGCCGGCATGGGCATCACGTCCGAGCACTACGACAAGGTGGGTGAGCACCTCTTCGCGGTCCTGCAGGAGAGCGGCGTCGGCGAGGACATCCTGCGCGACGTCGGCCTCGTCCTCGGCAAGGTGAAGTCGTCCATCGTCGCCGAGCCCGCGGAAACGGCCGACTGAGTGGATACGCAGGCTCTCAAGGACAGCTGGCACCTCGTCTCCCGTTCGGGTGACCAGGTGCCGCTGTACTTCTACTCGGTTCTCTTCCTGATGAACCCGGACGTGCGTGACATGTTCCCGGTGTCGATGGCACGCCAGCGCGACAAGCTCGTGACCGCGCTCGGGCAGGTCGTCAGCAACGTCGACCAGGTGGAGGGCGTCGTCCCGTTCCTCCAGCAGCTCGGCCGCGACCACCGCAAGTTCGGGGTCACCGCCACGCACTACCCCGCCGTCGGACAGGCGCTGCTCGCCACGCTCGAGCACTTTCTGGGCGACCGGTGGACCCCCGCGCTCGCGCACGACTGGACGCAGGCGTACAACCTGGTCGCCCAGGTGATGGTCGACGCCGCCAACGACGCGTCGAAGGTCTCCCCGCCCTGGTGGGAGGCGGAGATCGTCAGCCATGAGATGCGCACCCTCGGCATCGCCGTCATCCGCGCCCGGCTGAACTACCAGTACCCCTTCCGGCCGGGCCAGTCGGCGTCGATCTCCTACGCCGTTCGCCCGCGTATCTGGCGGTTCTACTCGTTCGCCAACGCGCCGCGCCAGGACAACACCATCGACCTGCACGTACGCATGGTCGACGGTGGCGTGCTCAGCTCCGCGCTCGTCATGGGCGCGCGGCGGGGCGAGATGCTGCGCGTGGGCGCCGCGGTGGGGGAACGGCTGACGCTCTCCCCGGACGTCCAGGGCGACCTGCTCATGATCGCGGGCGGCACCGGCCTCGCGCCGATGAAGGCGCTGGTGGAGCAGATCGCCTACGAGGGCCCGACGCGCAGGGTGGACCTCGTCATGGGCGCCCGGACCTCCAGGGAGTTGTACGACTACGAGTCGCTTGCCAAGATGGCCGCCGAGCACCCCTGGCTGAACGTCGTGCCGGTCGTCTCCCACGATCCCTTCTTCCGGGGCGCCCGCGGTTACGCCGTGGACGTCGCGCTGCAGGGATGGCGTGGCCAGCATGTCTTCGTCTGCGGATCCGAGGAGATGGTCCAGGCCACGGTCGGACGACTGCTTGACGCCGGGGTGCCTACCGAGCAGATCCACTTCGACGAGTTCACGAGCGACAGAGGTCGGGAGTCATGACGGCAGAGATGCCCTGGGGAAGCCCGGCGGGCGAGCGCCAGCCCCTCACCCCGGATCGGGTCCGCAAGCAGGAGTTCACGCGCACCTCGCTCGGGCGCCGCGGCTACAGCGAGGACGAGGTGCGCGCGTTCCTCTACCGCGTCGCGGAGGACATGGCGACCAGCGACAAGGAGAAGGCGGACCTGCGGGCGTACATCGACCGCATGAAGCAGTGGTACAAGGAACACGGCCTCAACCCGGAGCAGTCCGCCGCGCCGCAGACCCTCAGCGTCGACGCCATCAACATCCTGTCCCGCGCGCAGCAGACCGCCGACGCCCAGATCGCGGAGGCGGAGGACTACGCGCGGCGGATCGTGGGCCAGGCCCGCCAGCAGTACGAGGAGCTGCTGCTGGAGGCGCAGCGGCAGGCGGAGGAGGCCGCCAACCAGGCGGTCGGCGCCTACCGCGCCTCCGGCGACGGGCTGCAGAGCGCTGAGGCCGAGGAGCTGGAGCGCAGGATCGCCTACCTGCGTACGTTCGCGGACGTCACCCAGGTGCAGTTGCGCGCGGTCCTGGAGGGACTCGCGCATGAGGTCGACAAGCTCGGCCACGTGCCCGACCAGGCCAAGCAGCTGGCGGGCGGCTCCTCGTCGCCGTCGGTGTACGGATAGCCGCCCGCCGGTCTCCTGTCGGGGGAGGAGGCCCGGTCGTGACCTACGACAGCGTGCCGGAGGAGCTCGCGCGCAGCGTGACCGATCCGGCCGGGGTGTGAACGATCAGCGTGCGTCCCGAGCAGGTGACCTCCGGCCGGTCGGTTCCCGGAACGACCACGGTCAGCAACGACTTCGCCACGGGTGAGACGATCGCCGGAGCCGGCTCCTTGCGCATGTAGCCCGGCGAGACCCAGCCCTGGTAGGGCGAGGTCTGCCCGCTCACCACCCGCTGGCCGCCGACGGCCTCGCAGGACGGCATCGTCAGCTGGACGATCGACGCCTTCCACCCGCCGTCGGCCACCACGATCCGTCCGCCCGAGTTGGACACGACCTTCAGCCCGGGGGCGAGGTGCCACAGGTTGCGGAGCTTCGCGCCGCCGCTGTCGAGCACCGCCAGCACGTCCTCGCGGTGGTTGACCAGCACCGACCGCTTGCGCTGCACGCCGTACGCCCTGTCGGTGAAGGTGAACGTCTGCCGGTCCCCGCGCACGGACCTGCCCACCAGCGCGGTGGGAGTGTGCCCGCGGAACTTCCTGCCCACGATCACCGGCACGTTGTGGGCCTCCGGGCTCAGCGTCCATCGCCGGTACGGCGTGTTCTCGTACGAGTGGAAGCCCGCCTCGGTGAGGATCGAGCGGCCCTGGGCGTAGTAGGTGACGCCCATGTGGTCCTCGTGGCCGTGGAACTTCAACGCGGGCCCGAAGCGGATCGAGTAGTAGGCCGACTTGGGGTCGTCCCAGGCCGTGCGGCCGAAGACGTACCCGGCGTCGAAGACCTGCACGGTCGACTTGGCGTGGTCGAAGGCGGCCGGCTGGACGTCGGCGGGCCCGTCGCCGATCGGCACCATGTAGCCGTTGGGCTGGGTGGCGGCGCTGATGTGGCGCGGCAGGCTCTCCCAGCGGGTGGCCAGGGCCGCCGGGACCTTCATCCCGCAGTCCTTGATCGTGTCGACCGCGACCCTGAGCCGGTCGTGCACGTAGATGGCGTAGCGCGGCGCCTGCTCGCGCAGCGCGCCCTGCCCGTCGATGTCGAGCTTCATCGACTTGACCATGCGGCTGACCGCGAGGTTCTTCCACTTCGGGTTCCCGTAGCGGCAGCCGATGCGCAGCAGGCCGATGTCCTGGTCGAGCCCGTGGTTGTGGCCGAGCTCGTAGTGCTTGGGGTCGGACAGCAGCCTGGCGTGCAGGGCGAGGCTGTTCTTCAGCCAGCCGGCCTTCACATACCTGCTCAGGCACACCAGCGCCGGGGCGCGCAGCGCGATCGGGTGCTCGGCCCAGGCGTACGGGCTGGTCGTGCGCCCGCCGTAGGGGTTGTCGGCGACCCAGTCCTTTGCGATCTCCTCGGCCCGGCTCAGGTAGTCCTTCTCGCCGGTCGACTCGTAGTCGGCCACGAGCCGGCCCATCCACCGCAGCGACTGGAACACCATCTGCCAGGACCTGTTCTTGTACGGGTCCATGCGCCAGTCGACGTCCTCGCCCACCGTGACCGCGGGCAGGCCGAGGAAGGACAGCTTGCCGCTCATGACGTCGCCGGAGGTGGGGGTCGCGGGCAGCCAGTCCCCCTGGCACTCCGGCGTGCGGTGCGGAGCCCGTGCCTGGGCGGGCGTGGCCCCAGTGAGCACGGCGAGCGCGGTCAGCGGGAGGACCGCTGACAGGGAGAGGGCTGAGAGGCGGCGGAACACGCCGGGTTCCTTCCGAGATCGAATTGGGGCGGCTCATGCTGTCCGAATTCTGACGATCTGGTCAAGTCGCTTCGGTCACAACTGCACAACTGCTCACAAATGGCCTGCCGGTTGCGGTCAGGCGCGGGCGGGCGCGGTGCTCTCCCAGATGCTCGGACGGGCGAGCGGGGCTCCGGCCGCCACGGCGTCGATCCACTCATCGGTGCTGGTCACGGCGGCGAAGTTGGACTGCATGACGACCAGGACGTGCTCGTGCGCCTGCCGGGCGGACAGCGCTCCGGCGGCGTTCGCCAGCGGCACGGTCCCGGTGGCGTCGGACAGGAACTCGACCGCGAAGCCGAGATGGAAGGCGTCCCTGGCGGTCGACTCGTCGCAGTTCTGGGTCATGTAGCCCGCGATCGCGACCGTGTCGATCCCGTCGAGAACCCCGGCCAGGCCGGTCCCGTGGAAGGCCGACGCCTTGGTCTTGTCCACCAGGTGCGCGTACGGCCGGACCGCGACCTCCTCGCGCAGTTCCCAGCCGTGCGAGCCCTCCGCGAAGAGTGGTGAGGCGACGGGGGCGGTGTGATCGGCAGGTCGCTCGTCTCCAGCAGTCGCTGCGCCTGCAGCACCCGCTGGTGCAGCAGCCATCGGGCCGGGGAGGTGCCGGTGGCCTCCCGGAACCGCCGGTCGAACGTGCGGCGGCTCATGAGCGCGCGGGCCGCCAGCGCGTCCGCGCCGAGCGGGCGGTCGATGTCGCGCACCGCCCAGTCCAGTGTCGCGCCCAGCGGGTCGCCCGCCGCGGGGCCCGGCACGGGATGCTCCACGAACTGGGCCTGGCCGCCCGCCCGATGAGGCGCGACGACCATCCGGCGGGCGATCGCGGTCGCCGCGTCCGCGCCGAACTCCCTGCGCACCAGGTGCAGGCACAGGTCGATGCCGCCCGCGCTGCCCGCGCTGGTGAGGATCCTGCCCTCGTCCACGTAGAGGTCGTCCGCGCGCACCGACACGTCCGGGTGGAGGCGGGCGAGCAGCCCGGCGTACGCCCAGTGGGTGCTCGCGGCCCGGTTCCCCAGCAGCCCCGCACCGGCCAGCACGAACGTGCCCGGGCATCGGGACGGCGGACTCGAACATCGGGGTCCGGTCGAACAGCACGACCGCCACCCGGTGGAACGTCATGGCCGGAATGCTATTGGGCGGCTCGGCGCAGCCCGTCTGTGGCCCGAATCGTGCGGGAAGTGGCCGTGTGGCGGCTCGCGCCCCACCGGCCCGCTCTGCCAGCCTTGGGCCATGTCGGCTCCGTTTCCCGAGACGTTCCCGCAGACCCCCGCCGCGGCGGCCGCGCTGGCCGTCGCCACCCGGTTCTGCTCGCCCGCGCTCCTCAACCACTCGATCAGGTCGTATCTGTGGGGCGCCGGGTACGCCGGGGCGCACGGGATCGGCTTCGACGACGAGCTGTACTACGTGTCCTCCCTGCTCCACGACATCGGGCTGACCGAGACCTTCGACAGTCACGAGGTGCCGTTCGAGGAGGCCGGAGGCCGCCTCGCCTGGGTCTTCTGCACGGCGGCCGGGTGGTCGCCGGACAGATGCGCGCGGGCCGAGAAGATCATCGTGGTCCACATGCGCGATCCGGTCACAGCGGCCGAGGACCCCGAGTCGCACCTGCTGCAGGTGGCCACGTCGTGGGACGTGTCGGGGCGGCGGCCCGAGGAGTTTCCCGCGGACGACCGGGCCGCCGTGCTCGCCCGCTTTCCCCGGCTCGGCTTCGGTCAGGAGTTCCTCGCCGTGTTCGAGGAGCAGGCGCGGCGCAAGCCGGGTTGCGCCGCCGCCCATTCCGTCGCCGGCGGCATGGCCGGCCGGATCGCCGCGCACCCGCTCGACGCCTGACCGGGGCCGCTCAGTCCTGCTTGGGCCCGGTGCTCTCCACGACCTCGAACGACCACAGCTCGGAGTCGGTCGCGGCCGGGCCCTGCCCATGCCCGTGGCCCTGCCCATGCCCGTGGCCCTCGCCGTGCCCGTGGCCCTGCGCGCCGGCCTCGGCGGCGGCCTGCGCGTGCCCCGACTGGAACGCCCGGCTCTCCTGCCAGCGCCGGAAGTCCTCCTCGCTGCGCCACCGCGTGTAGACGAGGTAGCGGTCACTGCCCTCCACCGGACGCAACAGCTCGAACCACTCGAACCCGTCGGCCGACTCGACCATCCCGGCCCGGTTGGCGAACCGCTTCTCCAGTTCGCGCCGCATCTCCTCGGGCACCGTCAGCACGTTGATCTTCACGACCGAAGGCACATCGACTCCCGTACGCTCGACTTCCCCTGTTACCAGACCACCTTAAGTACGCCACCGTGGGATACCCCACTAGGCTCGTGACGTGCGTATCGCGAGGTTCTCGATGGGCGACCAGGTCGCCTTCGGCGTGGTGGAAGACGGCGGGCAGGTCATCGCCCGGATCGGCGGGCACCCCTTCCACGGGGTGGAGTTCACCGGTGAGCGGTTCCCGGTGGCCGAGGTCCGCCTGGTCGCCCCCATGTTGCCCAGCAAGATCATCGCTATCGGAAAGAACTACGCCGACCACGCCAGGGAGATGGGCGGCGAGCCCCCGGCGGAGCCGGTCGTGTTCCTCAAGCCCAACACGACCGTGATCGGTCCCTCGGAGGCGATCGCGTATCCGGCGAAGCTGTCGGAGCGGGTCGACTACGAAGGCGAGCTGGCCGTGGTGATCGGCCGGCTGTGCCGCGACGTCCCCGCCGAACGGGCGGGCGACGTCATCTTCGGCTACACCTGCGCCAACGACGTCACCGCGCGCGACCTGCAGGCCAGGGACGGCCAGTGGACCAGGGCCAAGGGCTTCGACACGTTCTGCCCGCTCGGTCCCTGGATCGAGACCGAGCTCGACCCGGCCGACCTGGCGATCACCACCACGCTCAACGGCGAGGTCAGGCAGAGCGCCCGGACCTCCCTGCTGCTGCACGACATCCCCGCGCTCGTCGCGTACGTGAGCGCGGTCATGACCCTGCTGCCCGGCGACGTCATCCTGACCGGCACGCCCGCCGGGGTGGGCCCGATGTCCGTGGGCGACGAGGTCGGCGTCTCCATCGAAGGAATCGGAACTCTCACTAACCGGGTGATCTCACGTGACTAGGGTGCGCTTCGCCCCTTCGCCCACCGGCATGTTCCACGTCGGCGGCGCCCGTTCGGCGCTGTTCAACTGGGCGATCGCCGAGCAGTCCGGCGGCACGTTCGTGCTGCGCATCGAGGACACGGACGCGGCACGCAACCGGCCAGAATGGACCGAGGGCATCATCTCGGCCCTCGCCTGGATCGGCATCAACGGCGGCTCGCCGCACTTCGAGGGGCCGTACTTCCAGTCCGCCTACGAGCAGCAGCACCGCGAGGCCGCGGCCAAGCTGCTCAAGGACGGCAAGGCCTACCACTGCACCTGCACGCGCGACGACGTGAAGGCCAGGACCGGCTCAGAGCATCAGGGCTACGACGGCCACTGCCGCGACCTCGGCCTGACCGAGGGCGCCGTGCGGTTCCGTACGCCCGACGAGGGCGTGACGGTCGTGGACGACAAGGTCCGCGGGCGGGTGGAGTTCCCCAACTCGGCGATGGAGGACTTCGTCATCGTCCGCGGGGACGGCTCGCCGCTGTTCATCCTCGCCAACGTCGTCGACGACATGGAGATGCGGATCGACCACGTGGTCCGCGCCGAGGAGCACCTGTCCAACACGCCCAAGCAGCAGCTCCTGTGGAAGGCGCTCGGGGCGGAGCCGCCGGTCTGGGCGCACGTGCCCGTGATCGTCAACGAGAAGCGGCAGAAGCTGTCCAAGCGCCGCGACAAGGTCGCCCTCGAGTCCTACCGCGACGAGGGCTACCTCGCCGAGGCGATGGTCAACTACCTCATGCTGCTCGGCTGGGGGCCCGGCGACGACCGCGAGATCATGCCGTGGTCGGAGATGATGCCGCTGTTCCGGCTGGAGGACGTCAACCAGGCCCCGGCGTTCTTCGACGAGAAGAAGCTCCGGGCCTTCAACGGCGAGTACATCCGGGCGCTGCCCCGCGAGGTGTTCGCCGCCCGGTGCGAGCCGTGGCTCGACCCGTCCTGGGACCGCGCGGTGTTCGCCCGCGTGGCCGACCTGGTGCAGACCCGGGTCGCCGTGCTGTCGGAGGTCACCGCCAACGTCGACTTCCTGTTCCTGGACGAGCCCGTCTTCGACCAGGCGTCCTGGGACAAGGCGATGAAGCCGGGGGCGGCCGAGATCCTGGCCGGGTACGCCGAGCGAATGGAGACGGTCAGCTGGGACCCCGAGTCGCTCAAGACCGCCCTGGAGGAGGTCGGCCTCGCCCACGGGCTCAAGCTCGGCAAGGCGCAGGCGCCCGTCCGCGTGGCGATCACCGGCAGGACCGTGGGCCTGCCGCTGTTCGAGTCGATCGAGGTGCTCGGCCGCGAGCGCTCGCTCGACCGGCTCCGTACGGCTCTCGCCCGGCTGTCCGAGGCCTCCTGACACGTCAGGGCGCCCCACAGCGGGCGCGCGGAGGCAGATGAGGGCGACGGCGCCGGGGATCCCCTGCAAGGGTCCCCGGCGCCGTCCGCGTCTCCTACAGGAGGCCGCGGCGGTCCAGCAGCGGAGTGATCTCCGGGTCCCGGCCCCGGAAGTCGCGGAACGCCGTCATCGAGTCCACGCTGCCGCCCCGCGACAGCAGGGCCCGGCGGAAGGTGTCGCCGTTCTCCCGGCGCAGCCCGCCGTTCTCGTTGAACCACTCGACGGTGTCGGCGTCGAGGACCTCGCTCCAGATGTAGGAGTAGTAGCCGGCGCTGTAGCCGCCCGCCCAGATGTGGGCGAAATACGTGCTGCGATAGCGCGGCGGGACGGCGGGCAGGTCCACCCCCGCATCCCGCAGCGCCCGCCTCTCGAACTCCTCCACGTCCTCCTCGCCGTCGTACGTCGTGTGCCAGGCCCAGTCGAGCAGGGTGGCGGCGAGGTACTCCAGCGTGGCGAAACCCTGGTTGAACTTCTGCGTCTCCAGCATCCGGTCGACGAGGTCCTGCGGCATCGGCTCGCCCGTCTCGTGATGCCTGGCGTATTCGGCCAGGATCTCCGGGTGGGTCGCCCACATCTCGTTCACCTGCGAGGGGTACTCGACGAAGTCGCGCGGCACGGCCGTCCCGGAGAACCGGGGGTAGCGCACGTCGGAGAACAATCCGTGCAGCGCGTGCCCGAACTCGTGGAACATCGTGTTGACCTCGTCGAACGTCATGAGGGTCGGCTCGCCCTTGACGATGTTGAGGTTGTTGACCACGACCGGCCTGGTGCCCTCAAGGCCCGACTGCTTCACGAGGCTGTTCATCCACGCCCCGCCCCGCTTGGAGGCCCTGGCGTGGAAGTCGCCCAGGAACAGGCCCAGCGGGGAGCCGTCCTCGTCGCGCACCTCGAAGACCCGCACCTCGGGGTGGTAGCCGTACAGGTCGGGGCGCTCGTGGAAGGTGACGCCGTACAGGCGGCTCGCCGCGTTGAAGACGCCCTTCTCCAGCACCGTGTTCAGCTCGAAGTACGGCCGCATGCGCCGGCTGTCGATGTCGTAGCGGGCCTTGCGCACCTTCTCGGAGTAGAACGCCCAGTCCCACGGCTGGATCGGGTGCCCGGCGATCTCCTCCAGGTCCGCCTGCTCCTTGCGCGCGTTCGCCACGGCCGGCGGCACGAGCCGGTCGAGCATCTCGGTGACCGCCCGGGTGGTGCCCGCCGTCTGGTCGGCCAGGACGTACTCCGCGTGGTTCTCGTAGCCGAGCAGCCGCGCGCGCTCCCGGCGCAGCACCGCCAGCTCCTTGATCAGCTCCGCGTTGGCCGCGCCCCGCCCGACCGAGGCGAGGTGGATCCGCTCACGCAGGGACCGGTCGGTCAGCTCGGCCAGGGCCGGCTGGCCGGTGGGCAGGACCAGCGAGATCAGGTACCTGCCGTCCAGCCCGCGTTCCCCGGCCTGGTCGGCGAGCGCCTGGATGGCGTCCTGCGACAGCCCGTCGAGCTCGGCCACGTCCTCGACCACCACGGCCCGCTCGTTGGTGTCGGCGAGCAGGTTCTGCTGGAACGCCGTTCCCAGGGCCGACAGCCGTTCGTTGATCTCCCGCAGCCGGGCCTGGTCCTGCGGGCCGAGCGTGGCTCCCGCGCGGGTGAAGTCGGTGAGGTAGCGCTTCAGCAGCCACCGCTGCTCCTCGTCGGCCGCCTCGACCGCCTGGATGCGGGCGAACAGCTTCGCGTTGAGGTGGATCGCGTCGGCGTGCTTGGCGAGCTTCGGCGTGACGTCCTTCTGGATCTCCTGCACGCCGGGCGTGGTGTCGGAGGACGCCTGGTTGAAGAACACCGCCGAGACCCGGTCGAGGAGAGCACCTGACTTCTCCAGCGCCTCGATCGTGTTCTCGAACGTCGGAGGATCCGGGTTCTCCGCGATCGCCTCGACCTCCGCGAGGTGCTCGGCCATGCCCTGCTCGAACGCCGGCGTGTAGTGCTCCTCTCCGATCTCCTGGAAGGGAGGCAGCTCGTAGGGCAGGGTGCTCGGACTGAGGAAGGGGTTCGCGGCCGAGGTCATCTCTGGCGACTCCTCACATGGTGCTGGCGTTTGTCCCAGCCTCGCACAGGAGCGCCATGCCCTTCCGCACAGGAGGACCGGAGCCCTCGTACAGGAGGCCCGGACCCCTCGGACCGGGGGATCGGATCACGAGATCAGGCGGCACGCCGCAATCGTTTTGGTAGTGGGTCGCAAGCTGGGCTATTCTTTCGGAGTCGCAAGCGGGAGCCGCGAGGCCCCCGCAAGCAGATGGGGTATGGGGTAATTGGCAGCCCGACGGATTCTGGCTCCGTTAGTCTAGGTTCGAGTCCTGGTACCCCAGCTGGATCCCCCCAAGGGATTCCGCTGGAAACAGCAAGTGCACAGTGCAAGGTCCCGTCGTCTAGTGGCCTAGGACGCCGCCCTCTCAAGGCGGTAACGGCGGTTCGAATCCGCTCGGGACTACTTCACTGCACACGGCTCCGTCGTCTAGTGGCCTAGGACGCCGCCCTCTCAAGGCGGTAGCGCCGGTTCGAATCCGGTCGGGGCTACATCATCGAGGACCCTCGGCACTCCCCGTGCCGGGGGTTTTCGCCGTTACGGGACGCCGCGCCCTGTTCATGGCCCGCTGCGCGGGCGCGAATCCGGTCGGGGCTACATCATCGAGGACCCTCGGCACTCCCCGTGCCGGGGGTTTTCGCCGTTACGGGACGCCGCGCCCTGTTCATGGCCCGCTGCGCGGGCGT
>NZ_JBFAOO010000022.1:0-36861 GCF_040675265.1 Microbispora sp. NPDC049633 | reverse complement strand
GGGGCTACATCATCGAGGACCCTCGGCACTCCCCGTGCCGGGGGTTTTCGCCGTTACGGGACGCCGCGCCCTGTTCATGGCCCGCTGCGCGGGCGTGAATCCGGTTGGGGCTACATCATCGAGGACCCTCGGCACTCCCCGTGCCGGGGGTTTTCGCCGTTACGGGACGCCGCGCCCTGTTCATGGCCCGCTGCGCGGGCGTGAATCCGCTGAACAGTCCCTCTCGCTCGCATCCGACTCCCTGGACGGGCGCCTCCCACCTGTCTACGTTGTAGACAATATCTACGATGTAGACAAGAGAGGGCGAGATGCGGGAGTTCGTATCCGTGCCGGGTGCCAGGCTGTACACCGAAAGCGCGGGGGAGGGGCCGGCTCTTCTGCTCGTGCCGGGAGGGGGAGGCGACGCCGGCATGTACGAGGCGGTCGTCGCGCCACTGTCCCGCCGTTTCACCGTCATCACCTACGACCGGCGGGGCAACTCGCGCAGCCGGCTCGCCGATCCCGCCGCGCCCACCTCGGTGGCCGAGCAGGCGGACGACGCCGTCGCCGTGCTCGGCCACTACGGCGTCGAGCGCGCGTACGTCTTCGGCAGCAGCGGCGGAGCGATCATCACTGTGGAGATGGTGGCGAGGCACGCGGACCGGCTGCTCGGGGCCGTCGTCCACGAGCCGCCGCTCGTACAGATCATCCCGGGCGGCCCGGAGAGCGAGAGCATGCGCCGGCTCCAGCGCGTCGCCCGCAAGGGCCTTATGCGCGGCTGGGTGGCCTTCGCGACCATGACCATGCCCCGGGCGCCCGCGTTCCTCCTGTCCCCGGCGGGCCGGCTCGTCGCCGCCGGGGCCCTTCGGGTGGGCATGGCCGTCCTGCCGGTCGTACGGCGGGTGCGGGGCGGGGAGCCCGGCGGCATGGTGCGTCTCCTCGGCAACACCCGGCGGCTGCTGCGGGTGGAGCTGCCCGCGTTCGTGGACGAGTACGAACCCGACCTGGCCGCGTTGCGCCGGGCTCAGGTGCCCTGGTGCGCGGCCACCGGACGGGACAGCGTGGGACGCCCCTACCATCGGCCCGCGCAGGTCCTCGGCGAGCTGGTCGGCGTACGATGCGAGGAGTTCCCGGGCGGGCACGTCTCCTACCAGGAGAGGCCCGACGAGTTCGTCCGCACGCTGACCGAGATCCTGGACGGGTTTTCCCCATGACCGACACGGGCGGCACGGTGGAGGGCAGGCCGGTGCGGCCGACCCTGAGCCACGCCTACATCGTCGCCGTCGCGCTCGCCCTCATCGACCGGGCGGGACTGGACAAGTTCTCGATGCGCAAGCTCGGCGCCGAGCTCGGCGTCGACGCCATGGCCGTCTACCGCTACTTCTCCGATCAAGAGGCGCTGTTCGACGGCGTCGCGGAGGCGCTGTTCGACGAGCTCGACGTGGACTCCCTGCCGTGGGAGGCGTCGTGGCGCGAGCTGACGACGGAGACGGCCCTCCGGATGCGGCACGCCCTGTTGCGGCACCCGCACGCCGTGACGATCTTCGCGACCCGGCCCGTACGGTCGGCGGCGGCCATCTCGTGCGGCGACCGTGCCGTCGCCGTCCTGTGCGACGCGGGCTTCACTCCGGTGCTGGCGGTCCAGGCGGTCCGGTGCGTCCAGGAGTTCACCGTGGGGCACGTGCTCGCCCTCACCGCCGCACAGCTGGGCGGGCTGCGGCGCAGCAGGAAGCCCGCTCCGGGCTCTGCCGGCTACAACCTCCTCGCGCTGGGCGCGGACGGGGCCGGGCGCGGCGACCACTTCGAAACGGGCCTGACGGCCCTGCTGGACGGCTTCGAGCGTCTTGCCCGCTGACCCGCCGGCGGTCGCTCCGCTCTGACGCTGTGGAGGGCGCGCACATGCCGCGCCTACGCTGGGAAGTAAGCGTACGAGGGTGGTGAACGCGATGACGCGGGCACGGGAGGTCATGGACCAGATGGGGCGTTGCTTTCGACGCCCATGACGTGGCCGGTGCGATGCTGCTGTTCGCCCCTGGGTGCGCTCTCGTCAGCCCCGAGGGCACGGCGGACGGACGTGAGGAGACCGCTTCGGTCCTGATGCGGTACTTCACCGCCTTTCCGGACCACCGCCGGTCGGTCTGGCGCACGATCGATGTCGGCGACTGCGCGGTGAACGAGGTCACACTCACCGGCACGCACAAGGGCCCCCTGCTGCTGCCGGACGGCGAGGAGGTGCAGGCCACCGGGCGGCGCATCTATCTACGCTGCTGCGAAGTCCTTACGCTCGAGAACGGGCTCGTGATCAGCTACCAGGTCTACTTCGACCAGTTGGAGCTGCTCGCGCAGCTCGGGCTCTACCCGCCGCCCGCCGCCTAGAAGTGCTGGGCGTCGGCGTCGTCGCAGGAGATGGTGAGCACGCCCTCTATCTCGGCCAGCCTGCCCGTGAGGTCCCCGATCGAACCGGGGCCGTGGAGCAGCAGGGTGACCGTGACCGTGCCGGTGTCCCGGCTCCGGCCGGGCTGATCGAGCGACAGTTCGTCGACCACGAAACGGCGGCCCGTGCACTCGGCCAGGGCCTGGCGCAGCACGCCCCGGCCGTCCAGGTACGACAGGCGCAGCCGCGACTGCGCGTGCTTCGAGCGGGGGAGCCGGGCCGCCAGCGGGGTGAGCCCCAGCATCACGACGAAGTTCCCCACCGTGGCCACGACGGCCAGCAGCCACAGGCCCGCCCCCGCGGCCATGCCGACTCCGGCGGTGAGCCACACGGCGGCGGCCGTGGTCAGCCCCTTGACCGCGTCACGGCGTACGAAGATCAGCCCGCCGCCGATGAAGCCGATGCCGGAGACGATCTGGGCGGCCACCCGGGACGGATCGAGCGCCACGGAGTCGCCGAGGACGTCGGAGAAGCCGTACTTGGAAACGAGCATGAACAGCGCGGCGCCGAACCCCACGAGCGTGTGCGTGCGTAACCCAGCGCTCTTCTGCCGGATCTCCCGCTCCAGTCCGATGGCCGCCGACAGCACGAGCGCGATGGCGAGGTCCACGGCCGGCTGCCACCACGCCACAGGGCTCACCATGAGTGAGGTCGGCGTCACGCGACCAGACTAAGTCCGTACGCCCGGGCCGGTCATCCTGTCGTGACCGCGGTGGCGGCGAGGCCGGGACGGACACCACCGTCCCGGCCCGGGCGGGGGACCGCTAGCGTCCCGACCGCGCCTTGAACAGCGCCCGCTTGGCGGCCTTGACCACCTGCTTGTCCGGGTGGGTCTCGCCGATGAGGTCGAGCAGTTCCTCGATGTGGGGGTGGTGGACCTTCCAGATCACGTCCAGCAGCCCGATGAGCGTCTGGGCCGGGCCGATGTCGTGCAGGCTGGACACGAACTCCGGCCGGCCGAGCCCGGCGGAGATCGTCCACATGTCGAGGATGAGCCAGTGCGTGTCCGCCTGGGTCGGCTCCGGCGCGTCCTCGACGTCCATCTGGGTCAGGTGCGTCGCGGCGTACGGCCGCAGCGAGGGCTCCTTCAGCGCCTCCTGCCAGGCCGGGACGGCGGCCTCGCCCAGCGAGCCCACCAGGCTGGCGGCCTGCACCCTGACGAGGGCGTCGGACTCCTCCTCGGCGGCGGCTTCGAGCAGCTCGGAGGCGGCCCGCGCCGGGTCGCGCAGCGCGAGCCAGGCGGCGAACTCCTCGTCGGCCTCCTCCTCGGACATGTCGGCGCTGAACGACAGCAGGTCGAGCGCGGTCATGGCGTCGATGGCGGGCCGGGCGTCGATCTCGATGTCCTCGTCGTCCAGCAGGTGGACGAGGCCCTCCGCGCCGAGCGGCGTCAGGGTCACCGCGTCTCCCTCGACGGTGGCCATGCCGTATCCGGTCAGCCAGGCGAGCACGGGGGCGAGCGGGTCGCCGGCCGCGGCCCAGGCGTCGGCGCCCAGGTCGTCGTACTCCGCCGCGGCCTCGGCCAGCTCCTCGCGCAGCTCCGGCACCCGCCGCGTGCCGCCGGCCAGCAGCACGCGGATCAGCAGCGCGCGGGTGAGGCCGGACAGGGCAAGTGTGAGGTCGTCGTCGTCGAGTTCCGGGTCGCCGTAGTCGAGTGAGTGGAGGCCGAGCATCCAGGCGTCCAGGACGTCGTCGTCGTCCTCGAAGGGCCAGGCTTCGGTGTCGGAGTCCACGCTGACCGTGTCGTCGCCGTCGGGGGCGAGGAACTCCAGGTCGATCGCGAGGTTCCACAGGTTCCAGATGTTGCGCGCGTCGGGCAGGCCGACGGCGCGCACCGCCTCGTCCACCTCGCTGTCGGTGAGCAGGGTCTCCTCGCCCACCTTGCGGCCGGTGCCGACCCACAGCGCCAGGTCGCGGGCCTGCGCGATGAGCGTCACCCGGCGGGCGGCCTCGGCCAGCTCGGTGTCGGGCCGCAGCCGGATCGTGGGCAGGGCGCCGATCTCGTCGGCGAACGGCTCGAAGTCGCCGAGGCCCTCGTCGGACTCGCCCTCGTCGAGCTCGTCCTCCTCCTCGTCCCAGTCGCGCTCGGCGATGGTGTCCTCCATCGCGTCCACGAAGTCGTCCTCGACCTCGTCCAGCTCGGCGAGCAGGGTCTCCAGGGAGTCCGAGCCCGGCGAGAGCCGGCCGGTGGACGACAGGAACGTCAGGTACGCCCGGACCGCGGGGATCATGCCGTCGGCCGCGGCGTCGGGGTCCTCGACCACCTGGGGCATGCGCTCCAGCAGGACCGTGCGCAGGTCGCCGCGCTTCCACAGTCCGACGTCGGCGCGGGCGATCAGGCGGTGCCACAGGGCGACGGGTCCCACGAGATCGGGGTCGCTGCCGGGTGCGTTGTCCGGCGCCCAGAGGATGAATTCTTGGAGCAGGGGACGCAGTTCAGCGGCGGCTGCCTCGATGCGGTCTGTCACCCCGCCAGCCTAGTGCCGCGACCGCCAGGATTTGCCCGGAAGGAGCGGTGTCCAGAGTGGTGCATCGCAAGGCGGCGGAGCTCGTAGCGGAGCCTACGAGTGATCTTCCCGGGCCCCGCGGAGATTCTGAGCTTGCCAGGAATCTTCGTGGGTGGGGCGACAACGCGGCGAGGTGCCGCTCTGGGCCCGCGACGGGGCAGAGATCGGCGGGAGGGGCGCCAGGGCTATCGGGACACCGCACTCCAGTCAGTTCGCGCGCCGCATGGCTTCGGTTATCCGCTCGGCGGCGGCGACGACGGGGGCGGCGTGCATCCGGCCGGGCGTACGGGTGAGCCGCTCTATGGGGCCCGACACGGAGACCGCGGCGATCACCTTGCCGCCGGCGCCGCGGATGGGCGCGGAGACGCTCGCCACGCCCTGCTCGCGCTCGCCCACGCTGTGGGCCCAGCCCCTCCTGCGTACGCTCGCGAGCGTGGCGGCGGTGAACTTGGCGCCGCGCAGGCCGCGGTGCAGCCGGTCCGGCTCCTCCCAGGCGAGCAGGATCTGCGCGGCGGACCCCGCGGTCATCGGCAGCGCGGAACCGACGGGGACGGTGTCGCGCAGCCCGCTGGCGCGCTCGGCGGCGGCCACGCAGACCCGCTCGTCGCCCTGGCGCCGGTAAAGTTGAGCGCTCTCCCCGGTGAGGTCGCGAAGGTGGGTGAGCACCGGCCCGGCGACGGCCAGCAGCCGGTCCTCGCCCGCCGCCGTGGACAGTTCCGACAGGCGGGGGCCGAGGATGAACCGGCCCTGCGTGTCGCGGGAGACGATGCGGTGGTGCTCCAGCGCGACGGCCAGCCGGTGCGCCGTCGGCCTGGCCAGGCCGGTCGCCTGGACGAGCTGTGCCAGGGAAGCGGGGCCCGCCTCCAGGGCGTTGAGTACGAGAACCGCCTTGTCGAGTACTCCGACCCCGCTAGAGTTGTCCATACCCCGATACTGCCGTCTCGCCATACGAGATGCAAACGCAATGTTGGGATTCACCATATACAGTGTCCATATCCCGATATCTCCGTCTCATCATGAGAGACACGACCGGGGGTCTGAACGCGAGGAGGCGTCACAAACCATGGGTCGCACACTGGCTGAGAAAGTCTGGGAGCAGCACGTCGTACGCCGTGCCGACGGCGAGCCCGACCTGCTCTACATCGACCTGCACCTCATCCACGAGGTGACCAGCCCGCAGGCCTTCGACGGCCTGCGCATGGCCGGCCGCACCGTGCGCCGCCCCGACCTCACGATCGCGACGGAGGACCACAACGTCCCGACCGTGCTCGGGCCGATCTCCGACCCGGTGTCCCGCACGCAGGTCGAGACGCTGCGCAAGAACGCCGCGGAGTTCGGCGTCCGCCTGCACCCGATGGGCGACGCCGGTCAGGGCGTGGTGCACATCATCGGCCCGCAGTTCGGGCTCACCCAGCCGGGCATGACGATCGTCTGCGGCGACTCGCACACCTCGACCCACGGGGCGTTCGGCGCCATCGCGTTCGGCATCGGGACCTCCGAGGTCGAGCACGTGCTGGCCACCCAGACGCTGCCCGCCTACCGACCCAAGACGATGGCCATCGAGGTCAAGGGCGAGCTGCCGGTCGGCGTGACCGCCAAGGACCTGATCCTGGCGATCATCGCGAAGATCGGCACCGGCGGCGGCCAGGGCTACATCGTCGAGTACCGGGGCGAGGCCGTGCGCAAGCTCTCCATGGAGGGCCGCATGACCGTCTGCAACATGTCGATCGAGGCAGGCGCCCGGGCGGGCATGATCGCCCCGGACGAGACCACGTTCGAGTACCTGCGCGGCCGTCCCCACGCGCCCACCGGGGAGGCCTGGGACCGCGCGGTGGAGTACTGGAAGACGCTGCGCACCGACGACGACGCCGAGTTCGACAAGGTCGTGGAGATCGACGCCTCGGCCCTCACACCGTTCGTCACCTGGGGCACCAACCCGGGCCAGGGCGCGCCGCTCGGCTCCGCCGTGCCGTCGCCCGAGCAGTTCGCCGACCCGGTCGAGCGGTCCGCCGCCGAGCGGGCGCTGGAGTACATGGGCCTGACCGCGGGCACGCCGCTGCGTGACATCCAGGTGGACACCGTCTTCGTCGGCTCCTGCACCAACGGCCGCATCGAGGACCTGCGCGCCGCCGCCGAGATCCTGCGGGGCCGCAAGGTCGTCACCCGTACGCTGATCGTCCCGGGCTCCATGGGGGTCAAGAAGGCGGCCGAGGAGGAGGGCCTGCATGAGGTCTTCAAGGCGGCCGGGGCCGAGTGGCGCGAGGCCGGCTGCTCGATGTGCCTGGGCATGAACCCCGACACGCTGAAGCCGGGCGAGCGCAGCGCCTCGACCTCCAACCGCAACTTCGAGGGCCGCCAGGGCAAGGGCGGGCGCACCCATCTCGTGTCGCCGCAGGTGGCGGCCGCGACCGCGGTGACCGGCCGGTTGACCGCCCCCGCCGAGCTCTGACCCCGCCCGCCTCAGTCCAGGAAGAGACATCATGGAAGCGTTCACCACTCACACAGGCCGGGCCGTGCCGCTGCGCCGCAGCAACGTGGACACCGACCAGATCATCCCGGCGGTCTGGCTCAAGCAGGTCAGCCGTACGGGCTTCGAGAAGGGTCTGTTCGCCGCCTGGCGCGAGGATCCGTCGTTCGTGCTCAACGACCCCGCGTACGAGGGCGCCACGATCCTGGTGTCCGGGCCGGACTTCGGCACCGGCTCCTCGCGTGAGCACGCCGTCTGGGCCCTGCAGCAGTACGGCTTCCGCGTCGTGATCGCCTCGCGCTTCGGCGACATCTTCCGCAACAACTCCACGAAGATGGGCCTGCTGCCGGTCATCCTGCCCGAGGACGTCGTCAAGCAGCTGCAGGACGCGGCCGAGGCGGACCCGACGACCGAGATCACCGTGGACCTGGTGGAACGCCAGGTGCGCTCGGGCGACCTGGTCGTCCCGTTCGAGATCGACGACTACACCCGCTGGCGGCTGATCGAGGGCCTCGACGACATCGGGCTGACCCTGCGTCACGCGGACGCCATCGAGGAGTACGAGAATGGACGGCAGCCATGGCTGCCGACGACCGTCTGAACGACCCTCAGACCGGAGATGAGCTGCTGGCGCGGCGACTGCGTGATGCGCATCGCCGCGTCAGAGCGTTAGCCTTACCACAGGAGGAGCAGGCCCGCCTGGCGCGACGGCTGCTTGCTATCTGTGACGTGGCAAAGCGGGACATAGCCCATGCGGCCGCCCGGCTGGACGCCTTCATCGCCTATCTGGACGGCACATTCGACACGCCGAGCAGGCGAAACATGCCCCCCGGTGATTGAAGTCCCGCGACCTCGTCCCCTAATTTCAAGCGCGTAAGGGGGAGGAAACCGAAATGAACAAGAAAGAACTCGTCGACGCGATCACTGATCGCGTCGGTGACAAGAAGACGGCGACCGAAGCCGTCAACGCCGTCCTCGACGCCATCCAGAGCGCTGTCGCGAGCGGGGACAAGGTCTCGATCACCGGCTTCGGCGCCTTCGAGATGGTGCACAAGCCGGCTCGTACGGCCCGCAACCCTTCCACCGGCGATCCGATCAAGGTGGAGGAGAGCTGGGCGCCGAGGTTCCGCCCCGGCGCGGATTTCAAGGAGCAGGTCAACGCTGGTGGCAAGGCTGCCAAGAAGAAGTAGCCGGCCCCACCGGTACCAGTGGACGGCGCTCGGAGCCCCCGGGCGCCGTTCGTCGTTTCCCGGCCCGGTGCCGCCTGCCGTACGAGAGCTCGGACCCTACCTTTGACCTGCGCAAACGTGTGTACTCTCAAGTGAGCGAGTCGAGGGGGCGGATGCGGGGGACCCACCGATCGCGTGCATACGGTTCGACCGGGGGACAACGCAGTGCAAGTCGACCAGAAACGTGAGTCCGGCCGGGTGGCGCTGGAGGTGTTCGACAGGGCGCCGGTCGGAATCCTGGTGACGCGGGGGGAAGAGCACCGGCTGCTCTACACGAACGACGCCCTCAGGGCGATGTTCGGGGACCGGCCGGCCGGGGCACCGGTCCGGGAGTCCTTCGGCGACGACCTCGGTCCGGATCTTCCCGGCATCCTCGACGAGGTCCTGGCGACCGGGCGGACCCTGTGCGCCGACCAGGTCTCCGTGACCGCGGCACGTCCCGGTGCCGCGCCACGCGAGCGCCTCTTCCGGGTGAGCCTTTCCAGGATTCCCCTGCAGAGCGGCGAACGCGGACTGCTGGCGGTGGTCCAGGAGGTCACGGCGCAGGTCGTCGCCAGGCGGCGGGTCCGCGCCGTCGGCAAGGAGTTACGCCGCCTGCGGCGCCGTTACCAGAGCATGATGTGGGCGGGCGCGGAGATGGTGTGGGTGACCGGCCCGGAGGGAGAGGTCAGGGAGGTGAGCCAGGGCTGGCAGCGCCTGTCGGGACAGACGTTGGAGGAGAGCCGCGGTTACGGCTGGCTGCGTGCCCTGCATCCCGAGGACCGCGAGCGGGCCCTGGAGGCCTGGGGCCGGGCCACCGAACTGGCGACGCCGATCTGGGAGCAGGTCTTCCGCGTCGCGGGCTCCGACGGCGTCCACCGGCACATCCGCTTCCGGGCCGTGCCCGTGTACGAGAACGGCGCGGTGGTGGAGTGGGTGGGCGCCTCCGCCGACGTCGAGCAGGAGTGGCAGGAGGAGCGGCGCCGCCGGCTGCTGGACCGGGTCGCGGCGGCGGCGACCGACATCACCAACCTGGAGGAGATGTGCCGGGCGATCGCCGACGTGATCGTGCCGGAGCTCGCCGACGCGTGCCACGTCTACCTGCTCCCCGAGTCGAGCAGCAGTCTCCCGAACGCGCCGATCGTCGCCGAGCGCGTGGCCGCCGCCGTGCGCCCGGGCCTGCCCGCGCCGCCGCCGCGGCGTAAGGAGTATCACCCCGTCGACGGCGGTTTCGTCCGGGCGGTACGGCGGCGCGCCCCCGTCCACGCGTCCTTCCCTCCCGGACGTCCCCCGTTCCCCTGCGCCGGCAAGGTCACGGAGTGGCTGGCCGAGGCCCGGTCGCACAGCATGGCCATCCTGCCGATCGTCGTCGAGGGCGAGGTGGCGGCGGTGGTCGCGACCGCCGTGAGCGCGGATCGCGCGCCGATCACGCCGGACGACGTCCGCCTGATGCGGCAGATGCTCGACCACACGCACGACGCGATCAGCAAGGCCCTGCACTTCCGCCGAACCCAGCGGGTGGCGCTGGCCCTGCAGCACAGCCTGCTGGCCGAGCCGCCCCACGTCCCCGGGCTGGAGCTCGCCGCCCGCTACCAGGCGAGCCCGACCGCCGCCGAGATCGGCGGGGACTGGTACGACGCGTTCCTGCTGTCCTGCGGCGCCGTCAACCTGGTCATCGGAGACGTGGCCGGGCACGACCTCGCCGCCGCCGTGTCGATGAGCCAGGTGCGCAACCTGCTGCGGGCGCTCGCCGTCGACCGCGAACTCGAGTCGCCGGCCGACGTCCTGCGGCGGCTGAACGGCGCCCTGGAGACCCTTGACGGCGAGAGCACGGCGACCTGCGTCCTGACCCGCCTCGAAAGAGCCGGAGACGGCATGTGGCGGGTGGTGTACTCGACGGCCGGGCACCCGCCGCCGTTGCTGGTGACCGGCGACGGACAGGGCCGCTTCCTCCGGGACGCGGGCAATCCCCTTCTCGGCCTGCGTCACGGGCGGCCGTGGACCAGCGCGGTGGAGACGTTGCCGCCGCACAGCACCCTGCTGCTCTACACCGACGGCCTCGTCGAGCGGCGGGGAGAGGATCTCGGCGACGGGCTCGAACGGCTGCGGCGGTGCGCGGAGCCGCTCGCCCGCGAACCCCTGGACCGGTTCTGCGACGAACTGCTCACCGGCATGCCGGTGACGGGAGAGGACGACGTCGCCATGATCGCGCTGCGCGTGCCCTCGCCCGCCGGCGTCTCCTTGTGATCTTCAGGGCCCCTCCGGCATGCGAGATCGCTTCGAGGCGCTGTACCGCGCCTGCTATCCCGCGGTGCACCGCTACGCGCTACGCCGTACCGAGTCGGTCGACGACGTCGCCGACGTGATCGCGGAGACCTTTCTCGCCGCGTGGCGGCGAATGGACGACATCCCGGACGGGGATGCGGCGCTGCTGTGGCTGTACGGCGCGGCCCGCCGCGTGCTGGCCAATCACCGGCGCGGGCAGTCGCGCCGCAGTGCGCTGGCCGAGCGGCTGCGTGACGAATCGGCCCTGCGTCAGGAGGCTCCCGCGCCCCTCGATCACCATGCGGAGAGGATCCGCGCCGCTCTCGCCCTCCTGAGCCCGGCCGACCGGGAGGTGCTCGCCCTGTCCGCCTGGTGGTGGCCGTGCCGCTGTTCGGCGGCACGCAGAACGCGGCGTACGCCGTGGTGGAGCAGGCTGACGGCACCATCCAGGTGATGGTCAAGGAGTTCCGGGAGCCGGACGAGCTGGAGGCCAAGATCGAGGCCGCCGGCATCCCGGCCGACGTGACGTTCACCGAAGCGGGCAAGCGGTGCGCTCCCGGCCGCTTCGCCGGCGCGGACCTGGCCTACGACCCGCCGGACACCGCGAACATGACCGAACAAGAGCGCAGGGAGTTCGACAAGCCGGAGAACTGGCGCTCCCGCGACGCCGCCCGGCCCATCGACCGGAACACCTTCGTGATCTCCCCCAAGTACATCCGCCCGGGAGAGACGCTGGTGCTGGAGTTCCGGCCGGGCAACCACCCGGGGCCGGCCTGGACGCTCGGCACCTACTTGGCCAAGGCGGGCAGCCCGATCGCGCCCTGCACACTCGTGGACGCCCAGTCCGATGAGGCGTCGGTGAAGGAGATGACCACGGCCCACGGGTGAGCATGCCGGCTGGTCGGAGCGGCGGGGAGTTTTTTGACGCGCATCCGTGTCAAGACCAAGAAGGTCGCTCCGACCAACCGGTGGAAGGGCCCGGCGGAGGTCCGCACACCACGGAGGAGAACGAGATGAAGTTCCTGATCAGCATGCATATCAACCCGGCCGTGCTGGACGCGCTGACCGACGAGGAGAGGGCGGCGATCGGCGAGGGGCACGGCAGGTTCATCGAGGCGCTGAAGCAGTCCGGCGAGCTGATCAGCACGCAGGCGCTGGCCGACCCGTCGCAGGCCGCGGTGGTGTCCGTGCGCAACGGCCAGCCGGTGGTCACCGACGGACCCTTCCTGGAGTCCAAGGAGTACCTGGGCGGCTTCTATCTGATCGACTGCGAGGACAAGGACCGGGCGATCGAGCTGGCGGCGCGGATCCCGGACGCCGCGATCGAGGGTCTCGGGATCGAGGTGCGGCAGGTCATGTTCGCCGACGGACAATTGGAGGCATGACGGCACCGGTCGCCGAGGACCTGCTGCGTGAGCTCACGCCGCAGGTCCTCGGCGCGCTGGTACGGCGGCACGGCCGGTTCGAGGACTGTGAGGACGCGGTGCAGGAGGCCGTCCTCGCCGCCGCCGTGCAGTGGCCGGCCGAGGGAATGCCGGACAACCCGCGCGGCTGGCTGACGACCGTCGCGTCCCGGCGGCTCATCGACCAGATGCGCAGCGACCACGCCCGCCGGGAGCGGGAGGCGGCGACGGCCGCCGACGTGGGGCCGGAGGACGTGCCGGCCACCGACGACACGCTCGTCCTGCTCTTCCTGTGCTGCCATCCCACGCTGACCCCGGCCACCCAGACCGCCCTGACGCTGCGGGCGGTCGGCGGCCTGACCACCGCCGAGATCGCCCGGGCGTTCCTGGTGCCGGAGGCCACGATGGCGGCCAGGATCAGCCGGGCCAAGCAGCGCGTCAGGGCCGCCGGCGGCTCGTTCGTCCTGCCGCACGGCGCGGAACGCGAGGAGCGGCTCCAGGTCGTCCTGCACGTGCTCTACCTGATCTTCAACGAGGGCTACACCGCCTCGTCGGGCCGCGAACTGCACCGCGCCGACCTCGCGCACGAGGCGATCCGGCTGACCCGGATGGTGCACGCCCAGCTGCCCGGGGACGGCGAGGTGGCCGGGCTGCTCGCGCTGATGCTGCTGACCCACGCCCGCCGGCAGGCCCGTACGACGGCGGCCGGTGACCTGGTGCCGCTGGACGAGCAGGACCGCGCGAAGTGGGACCGCGGGCTGATCGACGAGGGCGTCGAGCTGGTGAAGGCGTCGCTGGCCGGTCCGGCGCTGGGGCCCTACCAGCTGCAGGCCGCCATCGCCGCCACGCACGCCGACGCGGCCACGGCCGAGGAGACGAACTGGCCGCAGGTGCACGCCCTTTACCTGATCCTGGAGCGGATCGCCCCCAACCCGATGGTCACCCTCAACCGGGCGATCGCGCTCGCCGAGGTCGAGGGCCCGGCGGCCGGGCTGGCCCTGCTGTCCACGCTGGACGGCGACGAGCGGATGGCCGGGCATCACCGGCTGCTGTCCGTACGCGCGCATCTGCTGGACCAGACCGGCGACACGGCCGGGGCGTACGAGCACTACCGGCGCGCCGCGAAGGCCACCGCCAGCATCGCCGAGCAGCGCTATCTGGAGTCCCGGGCCGGTCGGCTGAGGACCAGGTCATAGCCCGGCCCGGCCTTCTGCTGGTGACGGGTGCCAGTCGCGGCACGGCGCCGGGAAGTCAGGGCGCCGGGAACTCAGGGCGCCGGAAACTCAGGGCGCCGGAAACTCAGGGCGTCGGGAACGTGGAGAGCGTCACGTAGGTGACGCGGCCGTCCGCCATGACGAGCGCGACCCGCTGGCCGGGGCGCAGGTGCCGCAGCGGGCCGGCGTCGAACGCCTCGCCCTCGAAGGGGACCCGGGTGCCGTCGTCGAGGAAGACCCAGCCCGAGCGGGTCGCGGGATCGAAGCTCTGCACCGTCGCCTGCACGGCGCAAGCCTACCCCTGCCGGTCCGCAAATCCTTTGACTGGCTAAGCACCTCGGTGTCAGCATCGTCCGGATGACTGCGGGGGTGCGAAGAAGCCTGTGGCGCGCCCGGGACTTCCGGCGCTACGCGGGGGCGGACGCGATCAGCAAGCTCGGCAGCGAGGTCTCCCTGGTCGCCCTGCCGCTGACCGCGGCGATCACGCTGCACGCGAGCCCCTTCCAGGTGGGGCTGCTCACCGCCGCGGAGATGGCGGCGTTCCTGCTGGCCGGCCTGCCCGCCGGAGCCTGGGTGGACCGGATGCGGCGCCGTCCCGTCCTGGTCGCCGCCGACGTGGTCCGCGCGGTGGCGCTGCTGTCGGTCCCGGCCGCCGCCGCGGCCGGGATGCTCGGCCTGCCCCAGATGTACGCGGTGGCCCTGCTCACCGGGCTGTGCACGGTTTTTTTCGACGTCGCCCACCAGAGTTACCTCCCGTCCATCGTGGGCCGGGAGGACCTCGCCCGCGGGCACGGCACGCTCGCCGCGAACCAGTCACTCGCCCAGCTCGCGGGCCCGGGGCTCGGCGGCTGGCTGGTGCAGGCCCTCACCGCCCCGATCGCGGTCGTCGCCGACGCTCTCAGCTATGCGGCGTCCGGGCTGCTGCTCCTCGGCGTACGCGCGGACGAGCGGCGTGGGGCGGGGGCGCGTGCGGGTGTGGAGGCCGGGGCGCGTGCGGGCGCGGCCGCCGTACGGGTCCCTGACGTGGGGACCGGTGACGCGCCGGACGCGGTGCCGGAGCGGGAGACCTCGAACGGCCCTCGGGCCGCCGGGCTGCGCTCGGAGATCATGGAGGGGCTCCGGTTCGTCGCCGGCCAGCCCGTCCTGCGCCGGGTCGCCGCCGTCGGGGCGCTGACCATGCTGTCGTTCGGCCTGTGGTCGGCCACGGTGCCGCTCTACCTGGTCCGCGAGGTCGGCACGAGCCCCGGTGCGTACGGCATGTTGCTGTCGGCGGGCGCGGTCGGCGGGGTGGCCGGGGCCTGGCTCGCCCCGCGCGTCGCGGCCCGCCTGGGCGTCGGCCGGGCGATGTACGCGGCGGCGTGGGCGGCCACGCTGTGCACCGCCCCGCTGGCGCTGACGGCGGCCGGGTGGCGTCTGCTGATCCTGCCGGTGACCCTGGCGGCCAGTGGGGTGGCGACCACCGTCTTCAGCGTGGCGCAGGGGGCCTACCGCCAGTCGATCTGCCCGCCGCATCTGCTCGGCCGCCTGAGCGCCACCATGCGCTTCCTGATGTGGGGCTGGATGCCGTTCGGCGGCCTGCTGGCGGGCACGCTCGGCCAGCTCGCCGGGGTGCGGGTCGCGTTCTGGACCGCCTGCGGGGCCTACACGCTCGCCCATCTGCCGATCCTGCTGGCACCGCGGGTCCGCGCGGTCTCCTAGCTCTCCTCGTCGGGGTCCGGCCCGGCGATGTAGGAGGCGAGGCCGCGCAGGATGATCTCCAGGCCGAGTTCGAACCGGTAGTCGTTCGACTCGTCCACCATGATGTCGGCGAGCGCCACCAGGTTCGGGAACCGGTCGGCCGGCAGCGAGGCGAAGTAGCCCTCGATCTCCTCCCGCATCTCCTGCGGCGCCTTGCCGCCGCTCTCCGGATAGCGGTCCTGCCAGAGGACCTCCTCCAGCACGAACCCGTCCAGGTAGGTCGAGAGCAGGTCGCCCGCGATGGCCATGACCTCTCTCGGCAGGCCGGCCGCCGCGAAGACGGCCAGCAGTTTCTCCACGTGGGGGAGCAGTTCGGGCGAGAAGGGCACACGGCCAAGAGAGATCTTCACCGCGTCGCGGTGATCGAGGAGTCTGCGGCGGCCCTGGCGGGCGAAGTCCCTGATCTGCTCCTGCCAGCGCCCGGGGTCGGGCTCGGGCAGCTCGTAGCCCTCGAACATGCGGTTGTACATGAGCTGCAGCAGCTCGTCCTTGTCGCGCACGTGGACGTACAGCGCCGAGACGGCGACGCCGAGCTCGGCGGCGACCTGCCGCATGCTGAGCCGGTCGTAGCCCTCACGGTCGAGGACCGTGTAGGCGGCGTCGACGATCCGCTCGCGGGTGAGGGGCACCCTGGCCGGCGTACGGCGCTTGGGCGGACGCTCCCACGGCGGTGTGGGCATGTCCGGCTGCGTCATGAGGACCTCCCGCTGTTCCGCCCATGCTAGTGAACACCGCTCCGTGTTCACGAACACTGCTCTCCGAACGAGATATATCTTGTACGCGCCGGAATCGAGATATATCGTGGTGAACATCGAACTTGTAGGTGAACAGTGATCGGTGGTAGAACAGCGCTCAGTTTACTATGAACACTGTTCAGTTCTCTCAAGGAGGGGTGATGTCGGAACCAATCACCGCGACGGCGCCGGCGGCGCCGGCGACCCGAGCGCCGTACCGCTGGCGCTGGGCGGCTCTCTTCGTGATCCTCGCCGGGGAGGTCATGGACCTCCTCGACGCGACGGTCACCAACATCGCGGCGCCGAGCATGCGCGCCGATCTCGGCGGCTCGGAGGGGACCATCCAGTGGATGGGCGCCGCCTACACCCTGGCCATGGCCGTCGGTCTGATCACCGGGGGCAGGTTGGGGGACATCTTCGGCCGCAAGCGGATGTTCCTGATCGGCGCCGCGGGCTTCACTGCCGGGTCCCTGCTCTGCGCCGTCGCCCAGTCGCCCGAGGTGCTCATCGGCGCCCGGGTGATCCAGGGCCTGTTCGGCTCGGTCATGCTGCCGCAGGGACTCGGCATGATCAAGGAGATGTTCCCGCCGACGGAGATGGGCAAGGCGTTCGGCATGTTCGGGCCGGTCATGGGCCTGTCCGCGGTCGGCGGCCCGATCCTCGCGGGCTGGCTGGTGGAGGCCGACTTCTGGGGCACCGGCTGGAGGATGATCTTCCTCGTCAACCTGCCGCTGGGCCTGGCCGCACTGGCCGCCGGAATGCGTTTCCTGCCGGAGTCGAGGTCGCCGCACCCGCTTCGCCTCGACATGGGCGGGGTGACGCTCGCGTCCCTGGGCGGCTTCCTGGTGATCTTCCCGCTGGTGCAGGGCCGCGAGCACGGCTGGCCGCTCTGGGCGTTCGCCATGCTCGTCGCATCGGTCGTCGTCTTCGCGGTCTTCGGCCTGTTCCAGTCGCGCCGCAGCCGTTCCGGCGGCGACCCGCTGATCGTGCCGAGCCTGTTCCGCAAGCGCGCGTTCACCGGCGGCCTGCTGACCGGCATCGTGTTCTTCTCCGGCATGGCCGGGTTCATGCTGGTCTTCAACCTCTACACCCAGATGGGGCTCGGCTACTCGGCGCTCAAGGCCGGGCTGGCGATGGCCCCGTGGTCGGCCGGCATGATCGTCGGATTCGGGTTCGCGCAGCCGTTGCAGAGGTTCGGGCGCAAGCTCCTCCAGGGCGGCACCCTCGTCATGGCGCTGGGCGTGGCCGGCGTCCTGCTCACGCTGAACATCACGGGCACGCACCCCAACCCCTGGCAGCTCGCCCCGGCCCTCGTGGTGGCGGGGATCGGCATGGGCCTGCTGATGTCGCCGTTCTTCGACATCGTGCTGGCCGGTGTGGAGGAGCACGAGACGGGCTCCGCGTCCGGCACCCTGACGGCAGTGCAGCAGCTGGGCAGCGCGTTCGGCTACGCCCTGCTCGGCACGGTCTTCTTCGACCTGCTCGGCGGCGTGCCGAGCGCCGGGAGCTTCGACCAGGCGATCAAGGTGACCCTCTGGGTGGTCGCCGGGATGCTCGTGGTGACGTTCGCGGTGGCCTTCCTCCTGCCCCGGCAGGCCCGGGAGAACGCGGAGGCGGCCCACTGACCACGACAGCGGACACGATCACGCCGGCACGGGGGCCGGCGTGATCGTCGCGTTTTCCCCGGCTCAGCCGGGCGCCGGGGACAGCCGGGCGGCGACCTCCGCGGTGGCGGGGCCGACGCCCAGGGCCAGGGCGGCACGCAGGTCCTCCATCGTGTCCACGTCCCTGCGCACCGAGGCGATGTCGGGCGGGGCCAGCTCCTTGGCCCCCCGGGACAGGTGCCTGGCCCTCGACTCGCCGCCGAACCCCGGCCGGAAGGGCACGCCCGGCCGTACGCCGTAGAACGTCGTGCCCACCTCTGCCGCGTCGGGGACGAACGCCTGGTCGAACTCCAGTGCCGCCGCGAGCACCGTCTCCAGCTCCGCGGGCCGCAGCGCGGGCAGGTCGGCCTGCAGGGCGCCCACGGCGTCGTCCGGCGCGAGCCGCACGGCCTCCTCCGCGCCCGCCCGCAGGGCCGTGTTCAGCCCCCGGTCCGGGTCGGCGACCACGTGGGCTCCGAGCGCGGCCAGCCGCCGCGCGGGCAGCGGGTCGGCCGTCACGACCACCACGCGCGCCACGAGCGGGCACCGCAGCGCCGCCGCCACGGTGTCGGAGGCCACCGCGACCGCCAGATCGGTCCGGTACGGCCCCGCCGCCGCGGCGAGCCGCGTCTTGGCCCGGATCAAGGTCTTCACCGGGACCACTATTGACCATCGCGCGAGGTGCATGCCTGTAGCATCCCGCCTCGACATCGCCCATGGCCAACCGGGAGACTTGTGCCGGATCCCGGTGATTTGGAGACCCTGTGAGCCACCCCAGCGAGCCCTCGTCCGACCCGAACGCCCCCGCAGTGCCCACCCCCGCCGTGGTGAGCCGCCGTGCCGGCCGGCCGCCGCGCTTCTGGGAGACGCTCGCGGTCGTCGTCGTCAAGCCGCTCTCGCGTCTGTTCGTGAAGCGGCGGTGGCGCGGCGGGGAGAACATCCCCCGCACCGGCGGGTTGATCATCGCGGCCAACCACCTGTCGTGGTCGGACCCCGTGCTGCTCTCGCACTACCTGTACAACAACGGGCGGTGGCCGACGATCCTGGCCAAGGCGGGCCTCTTCCGGATCCGCGGACTCGGTCACGCCGTCACCCAGCTCCAGGCCATCCCGGTCGAGCGCAACAGCACCGAGGCCACCCAGTCGCTCAAGATCGCCGAGCAGCGGCTGCGGAGCGGCGCCTGCATCCTGTTCTATCCCGAGGGCACGATCACCCGTGACCCCGACCTGTGGCCCATGGCCGGCAAGACCGGTGTCGCCCGGCTGGCCCTCGCGACCGGCGTGCCGGTCATCCCGATCGCCCACTGGGGCGCCCAGGAACTGCTGCCCTACGGAGCGAAGAAGCCTCGCCTGCTGCCCCGCAAGAGCTTCCACGTGCTCGCCGGGCCGCCGGTCGACCTGTCCAAGTACGCCGGGCAGCCCATGCGCGGCTCGGTCCTGCGCGAGGCGACCGCGGACATCACGGCCGCCATCACCGGCCTGCTCGCCGAGATCCGGGACGAGAAGGCGCCGGACGTCCCCTATGACCCGAAGAACGCGGCCAACGGCTGAGCGGGGCGTACGGTGAGGGAGGAGCGCGCGGAGCAAGAGGAGTGGTGCGGCCAGTGAGCAGGGCGGCTGTTTTCGGAACGGGCTCGTGGGGCACCACGTTCGCGATGATCCTCGCCGAGGCAGGCACCCCCGCGACCCTGTGGGGCAGGCGGGCGGAGATCGTCGACGCGATCAACGAGACCCGGGAGAACCCCGAATACCTGCCCGGGACCCGGCTGCCCGACACGATCCGCGCGACGACCGACCCCGCCGAGGCCATGGACGACGCGGATTTCGTGGTCCTCGCGGTGCCGTCCCAGACGCTGCGCGGCAACCTCCAGGTGTGGAAGCCCCACATCCCGCCCGAGGCGGTGCTGGTCAGCCTCATGAAGGGGGTGGAGCTCGGCACCTGCAAGCGGATGAGCGAGGTCGTCTGCGAGGTGGCCGAGGTGCCGGAGCAGCGGGTCGCCGTGGTCTCCGGGCCCAACCTGGTCCCCGAGCTGGCCCAGCGGCAGCCCGCCGCGGCCGTCGTCGCCTGCCGCGACGAGGAGGTGGCCGTCCGGCTCCAGGAGGCGTGTCACCTGCCGTGGTTCCGGACCTACACGAACCCGGACGTCGTTGGCGTCGAACTCGGCGGCGCGGTCAAGAACGTCATCGCGCTGGCCGTCGGCGTCGCGGCCGGCATGGGCCTGGGCGACAACGTGCGGGCGACGCTCATGACGCGCGGGCTGGCCGAGATCGCGCGGCTGGGCGCGGTGCTCGGGGCGGACCAGCACACCTTCGCCGGCCTCGCCGGCATGGGCGACCTCGTCGCCACCTGCACCTCCCCGCTGTCGCGCAACCGCACCTTCGGCGAGAACCTGGGCCGCGGCATGACGATGGCCGAGGTCGTCGCGGCGACGAAACAGACGGCCGAGGGCGTCAAGACGTGCGAGTCGGTGCTCGAACTGGCGAGGAAACACGACGTGGAGATGCCGATCACCGAGGTCGTCGTCGGCGTCGTCCACGACGGCATGACCCCCGGTGAGGCAGCGGTGCTGCTGATGTCGCGCACCCCCAAACCGGAGCGCTACGGCGTCTGATCAGGGATTCGGACCCCCACGACGCGCGCGGCTGACAAGCCGTTTTGCGCCTCGAACACGGTAGATTCGGGCATCATGAATGAGGATCGCGAGTCCCCGTCACGCGTGCGCGTGGCAGTCGTCTTCGGCGGCCGCAACTCCGAGCACGCCGTGTCCCTGATGGGCGCGGGCAGTGTGCTGGAGGTCATCGACCGGTCGAAGTACGAGGTCATCCCCATCGGCATCGCCCAGGACGGGCGCTGGGTGCTGGCGTCGGGCACCCAGTCCTACGCGATCGAGTCGGGTCGCCTGCCCGTCGTGGACGACTCGGGCACCGCGCTCGCGCTGCCGGGGGACTCCGGCACCCTCGTGGCCCTGGAGCCCGGTGAGATCCCGCACGCGCTCGGGCGGGTCGACGTCGTATTCCCCCTGCTGCACGGCCCGTACGGCGAGGACGGCACGATCCAGGGCCTGCTGGAGCTGGCCGGTGTCCGCTACGTGGGCTCCGGCGTGCTGGCCAGCGCGGTCGGCATGGACAAGGCCTACATGAAGCTCGTGCTGCACGCGGCCGGGCTGCCCGTCGGCCCGTTCGTGGTCGTACGCGACCGTGACTGGCGCCTCGACCGCGGCCGGGTGCTCAAGGAGATCGAGGAACTGGGCTGGCCGGTGTTCGTCAAGCCGGCCCGGGCCGGTTCGTCGCAGGGCATCTCCAAGGCGCACGATCCCGAGTCGCTGGAGGCGGCCATCGAGCTCGCCCGCGAGCACGACCCGAAGGTGCTGGTGGAGGCCGCCATCGTCGGCCGCGAGGTCGAGTGCGCGGTGCTGGAGTCGCTGGACGACGCCGCCCCCGAGGCGAGCGTCCCCGGTGAGGTGCTCGTGGAGGGCGGCCAGGAGTTCTACGACTTCGAGGCCAAGTATCACCCCGGGCAGATGGCGCTCCAGGCGCCGGCCGACATCCCGGCCGAGGTGGCCGAGACGCTGCGCGCCATGGCCGTGCGCGCGTTCGAGGCGCTCGGCTGCGAGGGCCTGTCGCGGGTCGACTTCTTCTACACGCCGTCCGGTGAGGTGCTCGTCAACGAGATCAACACCATGCCCGGTTTCACGTCGACGTCGGTCGCGCCGCAGTTGTGGGCCGCCACCGGCCTGCCGTACGCCGGCCTGGTCGACCGGTTGATCCAGCTCGCGCTGCGCCGGCCCGCGGGCCTGCGGTGACTACTCGGGGATGCTCGACTTGACCGGCCCGGCGAGGTCGACCAGCACGGCCCCGGGCTGGTGGTCCTTCCCGATCGTCACCTCGACGTACGCCACGCGGTTGGTCGACGTGAACAGCGCCGGCCGGCGCGGATCCTGGAACCAGCCGACGCCGTTGATGTCGGCGACCTCCGCCGTCGGCTCCATCGCGGCCGGCCGGGGCACGCCGCAGCGCAGGGCGATCTGGCCGTCGCCCCAGACCGCGACGTACGGCGAGGGAGGCTCGGAGGCGGTCCGGCCGAGACCGTCGAGCGTCTTCGGCAGCGCCGCGTCGAGCGTGCGGCAGGCCGCGGCCGCCTCGCCGGACGGCGTGGGCGGCTCCACGTGGACGGTGGACGAGCAGCCCGCGAGCAGGGCGAGCGCCGCCACGATCGCGACTCCCGGCGTCGTGCCCACGGGCCCCTTCGCCTTGCGCATCGTCTCCCCGGCTCGTGTCCCGCTCAGATGTGGACGATCGGACACGTCAGTGTACGGGTGATGCCCTGCACGCCCTGGATCTGGGCCACCACGAGCTTGCCGAGCTCGTCCACGTTGTTGGCCTGGGCGCGGACGATCACGTCGTAGGGGCCCGTCACATCCTCGGCCTGTGTGACCCCGGGGATCGAGGAGATCTCCTCGGCCACGTTGGCGGCCCTGCCGACCTCGGTCTGGATAAGGATGTAGGCCTGCACCATGACGCCCTCCGGGTAGAGATCAGTGCCGGAGCGTAACCGTACCTCGAATGCACTAGGGGTGTGCTATCACAGTCGGAGATCTCGGCGAATTCGGAGTAATTCAGCGGATATCGGGACGCCTTCCGCGGACTGCGGCCGTACTGCTGGGCCCCGGCGACGACGCCGCGGTCCTCAAGGCGCCCGATGGGCGGGTTGTCGTGAGCACGGATCTACTGATCGAGGGTAGGCACTTCCGCCGCGACTGGTCGAGCGGGTACGACATCGGCCGTAAGGCCGCTGCACAGAACCTTTCCGACATCGTTGCCATGGGAGCCGATCCCACCGCACTCGTGGTCGGTCTGGGGCTGCCCGCGGACGTCCCCGCCGACTGGCTGGACGCGCTGACCGACGGCTTCCGCGACGAGTGCCACCTGGTGGGGGCGACCGTGGCGGGGGGCGACATCGCCCGGTCGGAGACGGTCGTGCTCGGGGTGACCGCGCTCGGCGACCTCGGCGGCAGGCCGCCGGTGACCCGGTCGGGCGCGCGCCCCGGTGACGTGGTCGCGGTGGCGGGCCGCCTCGGATACGCGGCGGCCGGGCTGGCCCTGCTCGGGGCGGGCGTGACCGGCGGCCCCTCGGATCTTGTGGCGTTGCTGGAGGCGCACCGCCGTCCCCTGCCGCCGTACCCCTGCGGACCGCGCGCCGCGCTGCTCGGCGCGACGGCGATGCTCGACGTCAGCGACGGCCTGCTGCAGGATCTCGGGCACGTCGCCGACGCGAGCGGCGTGGCCGTCGCGCTGGACGCCGCCGCGCTGCCCGTGCCGGAGGCGCTGACCGCGGCGGCGCGCCACCTGGGGGCGGACCCGCTGGAGTGGGTGCTCACCGGCGGCGACGATCACGCGCTGGCCGCGACGTTCCCTCCCGAGGTACGGCTGCCGCCCGAATGGACAGGTGTGGGGGTGGTCACGGAGGGCCGCGGGGTGCGGGTCGACGGCCAGACCTGGACCGAAGGGGGATGGGACCACTTCCGTGGATGATGTGAAATTTGTGACATAGGCGTATTAGATCTGTTATTAAGTATGGCGGTCGGCAACAGGAAGGACCGTCATGGGCCGTCACACGGCAGGACGTAAGGCGCGAGAGGGACAGCCCTCCCCGGCTCAGGACGACCCTCCGGAGGGGGCCGCCGGCCCGGACCACGTGGCCTTCCGTCCTCCGGCGACGCCGTCCGGCGGCCCGCCGGCCTCCCCCGGAGCCGGGTACCCCGGGCCGAGGCCGGGCGGCGGAGACGTGCCGTGGCCTGCGCCGCCCTCGGACACACCCGGGAGTGGTAGTCCGTGGCCCGCGCCGCCCGCGCAGGTGACCGGTGGCGGTGTGCCGTGGCCCGCGCCGCCCTCGGAGGCGACGACCCGGATGTTCGCCGCGCTGTCGCCCGAGAGGCTGGAGTCCGAGAGCCTGGCGTCGGCTGAGCGTCCGGCGGCGTCCGAGCGTCCGGCGACGTCAGGGGGCACCGGGGATCGCGGCCTTCCCAGGCCTGGCCGGGACGACGACGCGAAGCAGCCGAGACGCATGCGGAGGCTGGCGCTCGTGTCGGGGCTGTCCGTGCTGCTCGCCGTGGGCGTCACGACCGGCGGCGCACGGCTGATCGCCGGGCGGACCTCCCTGACCATGGAGCAGCCGACGACGGCCTGCCCGGTCTCGGAAGACTGCACCGCCGCGGGAGCGCCGGGCTCGGGCCAGGCCCTCGGCGAGACGCGCGCCCCGGGCGATCCGACCGGCGGCCCTGCCCAAAATGGCCAGGACCAGCCCGGCCAGGAGGACCCCGGCAGAACCGGCGCCGGGCAGGACGAGGGCGGGAGCACCGGGAAGAACGACACCGCCAAGAACGACACCGCCAAGAACGACACCGCCAAGAACGACACCGCCGGGAACGACACAGCGCGGGGCGGTTCGGCGGATCCGCAGGCCACACCGGTCTCCACGGCGACCTCCGGAGACCCGGATCGCGACCACGCGTCCGCCCGTACGCGCGCCCCGTCCACCACCGCTCCGCGCGCCGCGTCCACCACCGCTCCGCGCGCCGCGTCCACCACCGCTCCGCGTGCCTCGTCCCAGGCGTCTCCACGGGTGGGGGATGCTCCCGCCGCCGTCACCGCAGCCGGAGACGACACGGCGACCGTTCCGGGCGCCGACGCCGCGCCGGGCGACAACGGGACCAGCGAGGACACGGCGGGCACGGACGCGGCGCAGACAGAGTCCGCACTCGACGGCGACGGTGCGGCGGTGCGGGTGCGCTTCACAGTGAGACGGCATGACGAGAGCGGATACACGGCGCGGCTCGCCGTACGCAACGAGGGGCCTGCCCTGCCCGACTGGACCATCCGGCTGGCCGTCGGCGGGCAGGTGACGGCGGTCGAGGGAGCGGACTGGGAGCAGCGGGGCGACACCCTGACCCTGAACTCGCGGACCGCGCTGGACGAGGGCGGCGCGCTGACGCTGACCATCCAAGCCGACGGCGCGCCCGCCGCACCCGCCGACTGCGTGCTCTCCGGGGGCCGGTGCGAGGTTACCGGCCCCGGCCCGTCCCGGCGCCACGGCTGACCCGCCGAGACCGAATCTCCCCGGCCGGGTCCGCCCGGCCGGGGACGACGTCGGGATGAGCGGCCGGCCTGCCCGTCATCCAGCCGGTTGGCTGGGCGCGGCATCGGGCCGGCGCGGGCGGGCGAGCCGACCTGCGGGTCTGCTGGCCGTTCGGCGCTGTGGGGATGGCGCCGGCCGGCCCTCGCGGCCCGTTCGCGATGGGGCGTTCTCAGGAAGGCGGCGGGTGTTTTGGTTGGATTGACCCATGACCACCCCACCACGTGTCCTGACCATCGCGGGCTCGGACTCCGGCGGCGGCGCCGGCATCCAGGCCGACCTGAAGACCATGCTGGCCCTCGGCGTGCACGGCATGAGCGTCATCGCGGCCGTGACGGCGCAGAACTCACTGGGCGTGCAGGGCTACTGGGAACTGCCCCCCGAGGCGGTGCGGGCGCAGCTCGACTCGGTCCTCGGCGACATCGGAGCCCAGGCGATCAAGACGGGCATGCTGGCGTCGTCCGTGCTGGTGGAGACCGTCGCGGAGGTGCTCGCGGGCGTGACCGCGCCCGTCGTGGTGGACCCGGTCGGCGTCTCCAAGCACGGCGACAGCCTGCTCGCGCCGGCGGCCGTGGAGACCGTCAAGAGCGCGCTGCTGCCGGTCGCGACCGTGGTCACGCCCAACCTGTGGGAGGTCGAGCAGCTCACCGGCGTCAAGGTCGAGGACGAGGACGACCTGTCCCGCGCCGCCGAGGCCGTGCTGGCGCTCGGGCCGAAGTGGGCGCTGATCAAGGGCGGCCACCTCCCCGGTGATCCCGTGGACCTGCTCACCGACGGGTCGAGCGAGCACCGCTTCACCGCCGAGCGGCACGACAACCGGCACACCCACGGCACCGGTTGCACGCTCGCCTCCGCGATCGCGTCGTACCTCGCCCTCGGCGAGGACGTGCCCGGCGCCGTACGGCAAGCCAAGGAGTACGTGACCGGCGCGATCGCGCACGGCTTCCCGCTGGGCGCGGGCATCGGCCCGGTCGACCACGGCTGGCGGACGCGGACGGACGCCTGAGCGAGCCGGCTCGCCGTGCCCTGGAGTCGCGGACGGTGAAGTCACGGCCGTGGGCGTCGCTCAGCGGGCCGGTGGCGTCGAGGTCGGCACAAGACCCGCGCCGGCCAAGGCCGGCCTGTGAACGGCGCCGGGCGGCGACCGCGCCGGCCGCGCCCATACCCGTGGCGCGGCCGGCGGCGGTCCTTGGCGTCATCGGTCCGGTGTGAGGAGGGGTTTGACGTCCAGGATCGGGGTCGCGTCGAGAGCTTCGAGGTTGGCGACATGGACGCGCGTCCCGGCGATCGCGAGGATGCGCACTTCATGCAGGCCGATCGGGTTGGGCCGGTCGGGACTGCGGGTGGTGAAGACGCCGGCGCGCGGCCGTTTGGTGTCGCCGCGTGGGTGGACGGTGAGCGTGTCGCGGTCGGCACGGTCGAGCCAGGTGAGCAGGAGCACGTCGGTCCCCGGAGACAGCCCCTCCAGGGCAGGCGCGTACCGCTCGTCGAAGACCAGCCAGGCGTCGGGGGCGCCTTCGTCGGCTTGCAGGGGTGCCACGGCTCGATCGGTGAGGGGCGATTCGACTCGCCCGATCACGCGTAGCGTGCATTCGGTCAACAGGGTGAATCCCTCCGAGTCGCCGATGTCTGCAAGGGCGTCGGCGTGCCAGATCCGACCCACATAATCCAACGTGCGCGGGTCCGGCCGGAACGAATGATCCTGAGCGAGGCCGTCAGCGGAAGGCGTCGGCGAGGTGCCGGCGTCGCGCCGGACGTGCGAGAGCCCGCCACCGGACCCGGTGGCGGGCTCTCGCGAGAGTCAGACGGTCAGCGCGTGACCTTGCCCGCCTTGATGCAGGAGGTGCAGACGTTCATCCGCTTCGGCGTCCCGTTGACCACCGCGCGCACGGTCTGGATGTTGGGGTTCCAACGGCGGCGGGTGCGGCGGTGCGAGTGGGAGATGTTGTTGCCGAAAATCGGCTTCTTGGCGCAGACGTCGCAGACGGAAGCCACGGTAATCGCTCCTTTGAATCAGTCGATCGGCCCGGCGCCGGTGCAGCGGCTCGTCCGAGCAATGCCGGGACAACCGGCTGGCCACACGAGGATATCCGATGTTCACCGGTGCACGCCAAACGGGACTCCGGCGAACGGGGATAGTCTCGTACCCGCCAACGGTAGCGCATCGAGGGGCTGGAGCGCGGAAGGAAGGTCGGCCGGATGCTCAAGGAGCTCGATCCCCCCGCGGTGCGCCGCTGGTCCCGCCACTGCGCGGCGGCCCTCGGCCGGGCCAGGGCGGAGATCGACGCGCTCAACGTGTTCCCCGTGCCGGACGGGGACACCGGCACGAACCTGCACCTCACGATCCTGTCGGCGGCCGAGGCGGTGGACGCGCTGCCCGGCGACGCGGACGCGGGCGCCACATGGGAGGCTCTGACGCGCGGCGCCCTGCTCGGCGCGCGGGGCAACTCCGGGGTGATCGTCAGCCAGGCGCTGAGAGGCATGGGCGAGGTGCTCGGGCACGCGCCGGGCGGCGGCGCCGACCTGCGTGACGGCCTGACGAGGGCGGCCGAGATGGCCAGGGCGGCGGTGGTCCGGCCCGTGGAGGGCACGGTGCTGAGCGTGCTGTCCGCCGCGGCGCGCGCCGTACGCGACACGCCCGACGACCTGGTCGAGGTGGCCCGCCGGGCGGCGGACGAGGCGCGCCGGGCCCTGCGCCGTACGACGGGCCAGCTCGGCGTGCTGTCCCGCAACGGCGTGGTGGACGCGGGCGCGGCCGGCCTCGTGATCATGCTGGAGAGCCTGTCCGAGGTGGTGACCGAGGCGTACAGCGAGCGGCACGAGGTGCCCGCCCCGGCCGCGCGGATCGCGCCGGAGGAGCTCGGACGTCAGGACGCGGGCGGCCCCGGATACGAGGTCATGTACCTCCTGGACGCGGGCGTGGGCGAGGTGGACCGGCTGAGGGGCGAGCTCGACGCGCTCGGGGACAGCCTGGTGATCGTCGGCGGGGAGGGCCTGTGGAACGTCCACGTCCACGTGGACGACGCGGGCGCGGCGATCGAGGCCGGGCTGCGGGCCGGGCGCCCGCACCGGATCAAGGTGACCTACCTCGGAGGACGGCCGCACGAGCCGCGCCCGGCGACAGGCGTGGTCGCGGTCGCCGCCGGGGACGGTCTGGCGGCGCTGTTCCGGGAGGCGGGAGCGGTGGTCGTGCGGCGTGAGCCGGGCTCGGCCCCGACGGCGGCGGCCCTGCTGCGGGCCGTCCGCGAGGCCGGGACCGAGGTGGCGGTGCTGCCCAACGACGCCGTCGTGTACGACGTCGCCGTGGCCGCCGCGGAGATCGCCAGGGAGGAGGGCGTGACGGTGAGCGTCCTGCCCACCCGGGCGTCGGTGCAGGGCCTGGCCGCGCTGGCCGTGCACGACCCGCTGCGCCGCTTCGACGACGACATCGTGGCGATGACGGACGCCGCCGGGCACACCCGCCACGGTCACGTGTGGGTCGCCGACCGCGCGGCGATGACCAGCGTCGGACTGTGCCGGATCGGCGACGTGCTCGGCGTGGTGGACGGCGAGGTCGCGCTTATCGGCGCGGACCTGGCCGCGACCGCGGTCGAGGTCGTCCGGCGCCTGGTCTCCGGCGGCAGCGAGATGGTCACGCTCGTCACCGGCGCCGGCGCGCCCGAGGCGCTCCTCCACGCCGTACGCGACCATCTGGAGCGCGTCCGCCCGGACCTGGAGATCGTCGTGTACGAGGGCGGGCAGGGCGGCTATCCCCTCCTGGTCGGCGTCGAGTAGCCGGATTGTCGGCCGCTACGGGTAGAAATTGGTGACGTGACGAGCTTCGACGAGCCGCTCAAGAAGGTGGTCGGCAGGTCGGCCGCTCCACTGGAGAGCGCGCTGGGCATCAGCACGGTCGGTGAACTGCTGCGCCACTACCCGCGGCGGTACGCGCAGCGCGGGGAGCTGACGCCCATCGCGTCGCTGGAGCACGACGAGCACGTCACCGTGGTCGCGAAGGTGTCGTCCGCCGTGCGCAGGCCGATGAAGAACCGGCAGGGCACCTGGCTCGACATCGAGGTGACCGACGGCAAGGAGAAGCTGCACCTGGCCTTCTTCGGCAAGGGCGCCTACGTCGCCGAGCAGCGGCTCACTCCCGGCACCGAGGCGATGTTCTCCGGCAAGGTCGGCGTCTTCGTCGGCGGGAGGACCAGGCGCGTCTCGCTCACCCATCCCGAGTACGAGTCGTTCGACGAGACGGAGGAGACGGCCGAGGAGTTCGCCTCCGCGCTGGTGCCGATCTACCCCTCGGCCCAGGGGCTGCCGAGCTGGAAGATCCGCCGGGCCGTGCGCACGGTGCTCGACGTGCTCAGCCTGGACGACCCGGTGCCCGCCGACATACGGGAGCGGCTGGGACTGCTGCCGATCGAGGAGGCGCTGCGGCGGGTCCACCGGCCCCGCGGCCAGGCCGACGTCACGCGGTCCCACGACCGGCTGAAGTTCGACGAGGCGTTCGTCCTGCAGGCCGTCCTGGTGCGGCGGCGCATGGCCGCGTCCGCCTGGCTGGCCAGGGCCCGCCCCGGGCGCGACGACGGACTGCTGCACGAGTTCGACGCGCGGCTGCCGTTCCAGCTCACCGAGGGGCAGCGGCAGGTGGGCGAGGAGATCGCCGCGGACCTCGCCCGTGAGCATCCCATGCACCGGCTCCTGCAGGGCGAGGTGGGCGCGGGCAAGACCGTGGTCGCGCTGCGCGCGATGCTCCAGGTGGTCGACTCCGGCGGCCAGGCCGTGCTGCTCGCGCCCACCGAGGTCCTCGCCCAGCAGCACCACCGGTCGATCGTGAACATGCTCGGCGATCTCGCGACCGGCGGGATGTTCGGCGGGACCGCGGTCGCGCTGCTCACCGGCTCGATGGGGGCCGCCGCGCGGCGGAGCGCGCTGCTCGACGCGGCCTCCGGCGCGGCCGGCATCGTGATCGGCACCCACGCCGTGCTGCAGGAGCACGTCCAGTTCGCCGACCTCGGGCTGGTCGTGGTGGACGAGCAGCACAGGTTCGGTGTCGAGCAGCGCGACGCCCTGCGCGAGAAGGGCGGCGGCGGGCGTCCCCACGTGCTCGTCATGACGGCGACGCCGATCCCGCGAACGGTCGCGATGACCGTGTTCGGCGACCTGGAGGTGTCCACGCTGTCCCAGCTCCCCTCGGGCCGGGCTCCGATCACCACCCACGTGGTGCCCGCCGCGGAGAAGCCCCACTTCCTCGACCGCGCCTGGCAGCGGGTCCGCGAGGAGGTCGGCCTGGGCCGCCAGGCGTACGTGGTGTGCCCGCGCATCGGCGACCAGGAGGGCGACGAGGGCGACCTGGCGAAGGACGACGACGAGCGCAGGCCGCCCCTGGCGGTGCTCGACGTCGCGCGCATGCTCGCCGAGGGGCCGCTGGCCGGCCTGCGGATCGAGGCGCTGCACGGCAAGCTCGCGCCCGAGGACAAGGACGCGGTGATGCGCGCCTTCGCCCGGGGCGAGATCGACGTCCTGGTCGCGACCACGGTCATCGAGGTCGGCGTCGACGTCCCCAACTCGTCGGCGATGGTCATCATGGACGCCGACCGCTTCGGCGTCTCCCAGCTCCACCAGTTGCGCGGCCGGGTCGGCCGCGGCGGCCTGCCCGGACTGTGCCTGCTCGTGAGCGAGGCCCCGGAGGGCAGTCAGGCGCGCCGCAGGCTCGACGCGGTGGCGACGACCCTCGACGGCTTCGAGCTGTCCCGTGTCGACCTGGAGCAGCGCCGGGAGGGCGACGTGCTCGGCGCCGCCCAGTCGGGGCGCAGGTCGTCGCTCAAACTGCTGCAACTCCTGCGTGACGAGGACGTGATCGAGACGGCCCGGACCGAGGCGACGTCCCTGTTGTCCGCCGATCCCGAGCTGTCGGGCCACACCGCCCTGCGCGCCGAGATCGACACCATGGTCGCCGACGAACGCGCCGAGTTCCTCGAGAAGGCGTGATCGCCGCCCCCGCCGCGGCGCCCTGCGGATGGGGGCGTCGCGGCTCGTGACGGGGCCGGAAAGTGAAACGGGCGCCGTGTGAACACGGCGCCCGTTAAGGACCCAGAGCCCGGCCTTGGGACGGCCTCCCCCCGAATGCCGTCCCCGGCCGGGCCCACCCTCGGGTCAGGTGCCGAGGGCGCCGGCGTGCGGAAGGGCTCACGACCACACCGGCCGGCCTTCCCCTGGGTCACCGTGAAGGCCGCAGAACTCATGATGCTCATGTGACGGAGCGCGGGATACGGCTCTTACTCATTCGTCGCCGCCGCTTGCCTACTCTTGACCTGGTCGATCTTTCCGCCCCTTCGCCCGCCGTGCCGGGGAGGCCGCCGCGGGCGGGACAATGATGACGTGACGCGGGTGATCGCAGGGACGGCGGGGGGACGCAGGCTGGCCGTGCCGCCGGGGAGATCGACCAGGCCGACGAGCGACCGCACCCGGGAGGGCCTGTTCGCCACCGTGGGCTCCACGCTCGGCTCGCTCGACGGGGCCAGGGTCCTCGACCTGTACGCCGGGTCGGGTGCCGTGGGGCTTGAGGCGCTGAGCAGAGGGGCCGCCCACGCGCTGCTGGTCGAGTCGGACGCCAGGGCCGCGCGCACGATCAGGGAGAACATCGCGTCGCTCGGGCTGCCGGGGGCGTCCCTGCGAGCCGAGAAGGCCGAGCGGGTGGTGGGCCGTCCGTGCGAGGAGCCGTACGACTTCGTCTTCGCCGACCCGCCCTACGCGGTCTCCGACGAGGCGGTCTCCCGGGTGCTGACGGCGCTGCGCGACAACGGCTGGCTGGCGGAGGGCGCGCTCGTGGCCGTGGAGCGGGAGTCGAGGGGTAAGGACCTCGTGTGGCCCGAGGGCTTCACGGAAGACAGGGTCCGTCGGTACGGCGAAGCGGCCGTTTGGTACGGTCGCGCAGCCGGGAACCCGTAAATCATGGGGGTGCGCCTTGCGTCGCGTCGTCTGCCCGGGATCGTTCGATCCCGTGACCAACGGACATCTGGACATCATCGGCCGGACATCACGGTTGTACGACGAGGTCGTCGTGGCCGTGCTCATCAACATTGAGAAGCACAGCCTTTTCACCGTCGACGAACGCATCGAGATGCTCCAGGCGGTGACGAAGGAGTACGGCAACGTCCGCGTGGAGAAGTTCCACGGTCTGCTGGTCGACTTCTGCCGGCAGCAGGGCATCCCGTCCATCGTGAAGGGCCTGCGCGCGGTCAGCGACTTCGACTACGAGCTGCAGATGGCCCAGCTCAACTACCGGATGTCGGGTGTGGAGACGCTGTTCATGTCCACCAATCCGGAGTACTCGTTCCTGTCGTCCAGCAGGCTCAAGGAGATCGCGCGCTACGGCGGGGACGTCTCCGGCCTGGTTCCGGACCTCGTCCACCAGCTGCTCGTGGAGCGGCTCAGAGGCTGAACGGGGGCTGGTATTCTTGCCTTTCAGCCTTGCACGACGGCGGTGATTCGCCATGCCTAACGAGAGCAGGATGAGTCTGCACAGCCTCGATCCCCGAGCCCCATGGGTGATCTCCACCCACGACCTGGGGCGCCGACCGGGATCGATGCGCACGCTCAGCCCGGTCCTCCCGGCACCGGCGGACCTCGCGGTCGGAATGATCGGCGTTCCCAAGGACGCCGACGTCGAGCTGGACATCCGGCTCGAAGCGGTGATGGAGGGCGTGCTCGTGACGGGCACGGCGCATGCTCCCCTGACGGGGGAGTGCTCGCGCTGCCTGGACCCGTTGACCTCGGAGATCGAGGTCGACTTCCAGGAGCTCTACTTCTACTCGGCGGAGGACGCCGGAGAGGACGATCTGCTCCTCGACGGCGAACTGCTCGATCTCGAGCCGGTTTTCCGTGACGCGGTGGTGCTCGCACTGCCGCTGAGCCCGGTGTGCGGTGATGACTGCCCCGGTCTCTGTGCGGAGTGCGGGATCAGGCTGGCGGATGCCGGCCCGGACCACCGGCACGAAGCGATCGACGCCCGCTGGGCGGCGCTGCAGGGTTTGGTTGTGGAACAGGAAGACGATCAGGAGGGTTGACGTGGCCGTCCCCAAGCGGAAGATGTCGCGGAGCAACACCCGCGCCCGCAGGTCCCAGTGGAAGGCGGCGGCGGTCGCACTCGTGAGCTGCCCGCAGTGCCGCTCGCCCAAGCGCCCGCACGTGGCGTGCCCGACCTGCGGCACCTACAACCGCCGTCAGGTCGTCGAGCCGTCGGCCTGATCGCGCGTTAGGCGGACATCGGGACGCCGGCCGGATCGTCAAGGCGAGCCGGTCGGCGTTACCGTGCTTCACAGGAACGTGCGGTGGCGGTTGGACGGTACGCACCCACATGCACGCCCGCGGCCGTGGTGGACGCCGGGGCCATCGGCTCCCGGCGGACCGGCGTCCACCACGCCTTCGGGCCTTCGGCCGGTCCACCTGCCTCCCGTGCACGGCCCTGCCTGCACATAGGAGTTGGGAGGATTTCATGGCCGCACCGTCTGTAAAGCCCGTCCCCGTCGAGGTCGCCAGGGACGAGCTCTACCAGGTGCTGAACGTCAGGCTCAGCACCGGCATCCTGGAGCGGGCGCTGACGCACCGCTCGTACGCGTACGAGAACGGCGGACTGCCGACGAACGAGCGCCTGGAGTTCCTGGGCGACTCGGTGCTGGGTCTCGTGGTGACGGACACGCTGTTCCGCAACCACCCGGACCTGCCGGAGGGCCAGCTCGCCAAGCTGCGCGCCGCCGTGGTCAACATGCGGGCCCTCGCGGACGTCGCCAGGACGCTGGACCTCGGCAAGTACCTGCGGCTGGGCCGCGGCGAGGAGGGCACGGGCGGGCGCGACAAGTCGTCGATCCTGGCCGACACGCTGGAGGCCCTGATCGGCACGGTGTACGTCGACAAGGGCCTCGACGAGGCGTTCCGCGTCGTCCACCTGCTGTTCGACCCGCTCATCACGCGGTCGGCGTCGCTCGGCGCCGGGCTCGACTGGAAGACGTCCCTGCAGGAGCTCACGGCCGCCGAGATGCTCGGCGTGCCCGAGTATCACGTGGACGAGAGCGGGCCCGACCACGCCAAGTCGTTCTCCGCCACGGTGCGCGTGGGCGGCAAGGAGTACGGCAAGGGCTCCGGGCGCAGCAAGAAGGAGGCCGAGCAGCAGGCGGCCGAGGCGGCCTGGACCGCGATCCGCGCGCTGCGCGACGCCCGCGAGGGCGCCGGCCCCGTACGCGCCTGAGCCCGGGGGACGGCGCATGCCCGAACTGCCCGAGGTCGAGGTCGTCCGCAGGGGCCTGGAGAGCTGGGTCGCCGGCCGGACCGTGGCGGCGGCCGAGGTCCTGCATCCCCGGGCGGTCCGCCGCAACGTGGGCGACCTGCCCGCCCAGCTCAAGGACCGCACGCTGACGTCGGCCGAGCGGCGCGGCAAGTACCTGTGGCTGCCCCTGCGGGACGGCGCCCAGGAGGAGGCCGGAGAGGCCCTGATCGCCCATCTCGGCATGAGCGGCCAGCTGCTCGTCGTCGACCCGCTGTCGCCGGTGGAGAAGCACCTGCGCGTGCGCATGGGCTTCACCGACGGCGGCCCGGAGTTACGGTTCGTCGACCAGCGGACCTTCGGGCACCTCCTGGTGGCGCCCATGGCGGCCGGGCGGGGCCGGGCGGGGCCCGAGCCCATCGCGCACATCGCCGCCGACCCGCTGGAGGACGCGTTCGACGACGAGGAGTTCGCCGTACGGCTGCGGCTGCGGCGTACGGGGATCAAACGGGCACTGCTCGACCAGTCGCTGATCAGCGGGGTGGGCAACATCTACGCGGACGAGGCGCTGTGGCGGGCGCGCCTGCACTGGGCCCGGCCGACCGAGACGCTGACCCGGCCGAAGATCGCCGAACTGCTCGCGGCGGTCCGCGCGGTCATGACCGAGGCGCTCGGGCAGGGCGGCACCTCCTTCGACAGCCTGTACGTGAACGTGAACGGCGAGAGCGGCTACTTCGACCGCTCGCTCGCGGTGTACGGCAGGCGGGACGAGCCCTGCCGCCGCTGCGGGACGCCGATCCGGCGGGAGGCGTTCATGAACCGGTCCTCCTACAGCTGCCCGAAGTGCCAGCCCCGCCCGAGGAACGCCCGCCCTTAGACGCACCCCCGCCTGTGGCGGCCGGAGTCGATCTGGATACTTGTAGGCGTGGTTCGGATGACGGCATGGGTCCGGGGACGGGTGCAGGGCGTGGGATTCCGGTGGTGGACCCGGGCCCGCGCGCTGGAGCTCGGACTCGTCGGGTGGGCCTCGAACCTGGCCGACGGGAGGGTCGAGGTCGTCGCCGAGGGCCCGAGGGAGTCGTGCGAAAGGCTCCTGGCGTTGTTATGCACCGGTGACACGCCCGGCCACGTTGAGGGGGTGGTCGAGCGCTGGAGCGATGCGAAGAGAGGTATCGCCGGGTTTGTCGAGAGGTAGGGCTTCCCTCAAACCCCTCAAATCCGGTATATTTATCTAGCGAGAGTGTCCACCGGCACGTCATCGCGGAGCGTTCAACTTGACCGTCTCCAATGCCGGTGCGACTCTTGAGAGGAACCACGCGCACCCCTCCCGCGGCATGAAGTGCGCGAACCAGTCTGGTCACTCAGCGTGGAGGACCCTTTACTATGGCGAAGGCTCTACTCGGCCACGTCGGCGGTCCTGATCCTCGAATGATCTCGGAAATGCGCCGTCTCCAGCAGCGCATCCGCGACCTCGAGGCAGAACTCAACCGGCTCCAGGCCCAGAACGACGCGCTCGCGGCGCAAACTCGTGATGAGGCCCTGGTCCGGCTGCAGGATCGCGAGCCGGCTCTCACCTGAGGTCCGGCAGGAACGGGAAAGGATTGTAGGGACGCCCCGCAAAGGCGTCCCTTGCCATTTCCGCCGCTGTTCCCCGGCAATTGATTCGGCGGCTAATCGATCATAAAGAGATGGGCGAACCGCCCCGCTTGTCGTTTCCGGTCTTCCCTTCGCAGGCGTGCCGCCGGTGCCTATCCCGCGTGCCCCGCCGCCGGGAGCTGTAGTCTTTCCCCCCAAACGCCGGGCGGCACCGAGGGGGGCGGACGTGTACCTGAAGACGCTCACCTTACGCGGCTTCAAGTCATTCGCCTCGGCCACCACCCTCCGCTTCGAGCCGGGCATCACCGCCGTGGTGGGCCCCAACGGCTCGGGCAAGTCCAACGTCGTGGACGCCCTCGCATGGGTGATGGGCGAGCACAGCGCCAAGTCGCTGCGCGGCGGCAAGATGGAGGACGTCATCTTCGCGGGCACCTCCAGCCGCCCGCCGCTCGGCCGGGCCGAGGTCACCCTCACGATCGACAACACCGACGGCGCGCTCCCCATCGACTACACCGAGGTGACGATCAGCCGGCTGATGTTCCGGTCCGGCCAGAGCGAGTACGCCATCAACGGCGACACCTGCCGCCTGCTCGACATCCAGGAGCTGCTGTCCGACTCGGGCATCGGCCGGGAGATGCACGTCATCGTCGGCCAGGGCCAGCTCGACCAGGTGCTGCACGCGGGGCCGGAGGAGCGCCGGGCGTTCATCGAGGAGGCCGCGGGCGTACTCAAGCACCGCAAGCGCAAGGAGAAGGCCCTCCGCAAGCTCGACGCGATGCAGGCCAACCTGACCCGCGTCCAGGACCTCGTGGCCGAACTGCGCCGTCAGCTCAAACCGCTGGGCCGGCAGGCCGAGATCGCCCGCAAGGCGGCCGTCATCCAGGCCGACCTGCGGGACGCGCGGCTGCGTCTGCTCGCCGACGACGTGATCACCCTCCGCGACACCCTGCAGCGTGAGGAGGCCGACGAGGCGGCCGTACAGGCGCGGCGCGCCCAGGTGGAGGCCGAGCTGGCCGAGGGCCAGCGGCGGGAGGCGGAGCTGGAGGCGGCCGAGAACGAGGCCCAGCCGCGTCTCAAGGCCGCGCAGGAGACCTTCTACCGCCTTTCGGCCCTGCGGGAGCGGCTGCGCGGCGTGGAGAGCCTCGCGGCCGAACGGCGGCGTCACGCCGCCGACGCCGCCTCCATCGAGCGGCGCGGGCGCGACCCGGAGGACCTGGAGCGCGAGGCCGCCGAGGTGCGGGAGCAGGAGCGGGTCCTGGCGGAGGAGCTGGACGAGGCGCGCGAGCGGCAGATCGGAAG
>NZ_JBFAOO010000021.1:0-59962 GCF_040675265.1 Microbispora sp. NPDC049633 | reverse complement strand
ACCTGATGGGGCCTCGTGTCTTTCCTTCCCCGCGGTCCCCCCGCCCCCCCCCCCCCCGCCGGCCTGGCGGCGGGGGGGGGGGCGGGGGGGCCCGGGGCCGCCCCCCCCCCCCCACCACCGGGTGTCTTACTCCGTTCGGGCTTCACCGGCGCGCATCAGGCGTGGGTCAGGTACGAGCCTGCGGCCTGTGCCGACGGCCGGCCAGGGGCGGGTGCCGTCGCGTGGGGTGCCGGAGCCGGGTGCCGGGGTGCGGTGTTGATCAGCTGTACCACGTGTGCTGGACCACACCCCTGCTGGTGACGAACACGTCCATTCTTCCCAGTCCCCAGGAGAGGGCCGGAGGGCCGTCGCCGCGGACGTTCAGCCAGTTGGACCAGCTGCCGTTCTCGTACCTCTGGTGCCGGAGCCCGTAGCCGTAGGCCAGCGCGACAACGTCCAGCCGGCCGGGTCCCGGGGAGGCGATGGACGGCTGGACGTTTTCCACAACCGGGGCGGTGACCCAGGCGGACCAGCTGCCGTTCTCGTACCACCGGCGGAGTATCGTGCGGCGGCGGCTCCCGGCGACGACGTCGATCCGGCCGGGCCCCCAGGAGACGGCCGCCGGCGGGGACCCCAGCACGCCGCCCAGGTTCTCCCAGGCCGACCATCCGCCGTTGTCGTAGACCCGGTGTCGCAGGGCGTCGTCGGAGCCGCGGACGAACAGGTCGAGGCGGCCGGGGCCCCAGGAGGAGACGGCGGGGGTGTCAAGCGATGACATTCCGCCCAGATCCTCCCAGGCCGACCAGCCGCCGCTGCTGTCGTACCACCGATGGATCAGGCGCCCCCCGGAGCTCACGGCGAAGATGTCGAGGCGGCCGACTCCCCAGGAGACGGCGGCCGGCGAGGACCATAGGTTGCCGCCCAGATTCTCCCAGGCGTACCGGCGGCCGTTGTCGTACCACATGTGCTGCAGGGTGCCGTCGGAGCTGCGGGCGAAGAGGTCGAGGCGGCCCGGCTCCCAGGAGGCGGTGGCGGGGGTGTCCCGCAGGTCCTCGCCTCCCAGGTTCTCGTAGCCGGACCAGCCGCTGGCCGCCACCGTGGCGTCGGTGGCCGAGTTGAGGCCGGCGGGCTGTGCGGCCTGCGCCGTGGGCGCGATGAGCGTGGCGGTGAGTAACGCGGAGAGGGTGGCGAGGATGACGGACAATGGGTGTCTCAGTATGGTGCTCTTCCTTGGATCTGCGGACATTGTCCGCCGTCGGGCACATCGATGGGTCATACAAGTAACCGGCAGTCGTCCAGTAGACCGACGACTTCCGCGAGCACTGATGCGCGGGCCGCGATCTCCCGTTCGCCGGCCTGCTGGGGTGGCCGCTGCTGCGCGACCGAGGCCCAGCAAGCTGGACGATCTTGAGTTGCTCTGGAGGCATGGCCGCAGGAGTCTGGAAGATGGCTCAGGTGCGGGCCTGAGGCATGCGCGAGCGGCGTGCGAGTCGGCGTTGTCGCCTCGTGATCGGGTGCTCCAGGCCAGGCTCATGATCGCTGGTCCGGATAAGAGGGCATATCGGTCAGTAGGTGGTCCAGTCGCGGTTGAACCAGCGGCGGATGCGGCTGGAGCCGAAGACGGACTTGTCCGCCGCGGACGTCGCGGACGGGTGGTCGAATCGGCCGTGAGGGCGTTCGCCCGTCTTGAAGGTCACTTCGACGCGGGCCACCTGGCCGTGACCGAACTCGATGTAGCAGACACCCGTCCCGTCGTAGGCCGCGGCGGATTCGCCGCGGCGGTGCCGGGCGATGATCTGGTCGGCGGCGACCGCGGCCTGGCCTTCGGCGAAGACACCGGCCTTGGGGGTGCCGACGCTGGTGACATCGCCGACCGCGTAGACATCGGGGTAGGCGGTCTCCAGGGTGAGGGGGTCTACGGGGATCCAGCCGTCGACGCACATCCCGGAGTTCAGGACGACGTCGGGCGCCCGATGGACGGGCACGCCGAGGAAGAGGTCGAAGGGGATCTCTCCACCGTCGGCGAGTACGGCCACCCGGCGTCGCGGGTCGAGGGCGCGGACGAGGCGATCGGGATGCCAGGCGATACCACGTTCGGCGAACGCCGCCAGCAGCGCCTGCGACGCCGCCGGGGACGGCGGGATCGGCGCGCCCAGCGGCATGACCAACGCGATCTCGGAAGTGTCGCGCAGGCCGCGTTCCACCAGGAAGTCGTGGACCATCAGCGCGGTCTCGCTCGGCGCGGGCGGGCACTTGAACGGGGTCGAGGTCACCCCCACGACGACCCGGCCGCCGGGGAAGTCGCGCAGGACGTCCCGGACCGCGAACGCGCCCTCTACGGTGTAGAACTCGTGGCCCGCCTCGACGAGGCCCGGCGTCGCCGCGGGATCGAGGCCGGCGCCGAGGGCGACGACCATCACGTCGGCCTCGAAGGGCCCCGCGTCGGTCTCGACGCGCCGCCGTTCGGGGTCGACGGCGCGGATGGTGGTCTGGACGAACCGCACGCCGGGCCGGACGACGTCCGCGTAGGGGTGCCGCACCGCCTCGGCGGTGGTGCGGCCGAACATCACATCGAGTTTGGAGAAGCCGAAAACGAAGCCCTCGGACTTGTCGATCAAGACGATGTCGGCGTCGTCCCCCAGTTCCTCCGAGAGCCGGGCCGTCAGCTCCAGGCCACCGAAACCGGCGCCGAGCACGAGGATCCGCATGGTCTGCGCTACTTTCCTGAGATTTCCTCGAATCCGTCAGATCACTTCGGCTGGGGGACGATCCGAAGGTAGGGCTTGGGCTCGTCCCAGTCGCCGAAGAGGTCCTTGGCCTGGTCGTTGGAGACCGATCCCGCGATGACGACGTCCTGGCCCTGCGTCCAGTTCGCCGGCGTGGCCACTTTGTGTCTCGCGGTGAGCTGCAGGGAGTCGATCACTCGCAGGATCTCGTCGAAGTTGCGGCCGGTCGTCATCGGATAGAGCAGGATCAACTTGATCTTCTTGTCCGGGCCGATCACGAAGACGCCGCGCACGGTCTGGTTGTCGGCGGCCGTACGGTCCGCCGGGTCCCCGCTGACGTCCGCGCCGAGCATCCCATAGGCCTTGGAGATGGTGAAGTCGGCGTCACCGACCATCGGGTAGTTCGGCGCGGTGCCCTGGGTCTCCTCGATGTCGGCGGCCCAGGCGGCGTGCTTGTCGACCGGGTCGACCGACAGCGCCATGATCTTCACGCCGCGGCGGTCGAACTCACCCTTGATCGCAGCCATGTAGCCGAGTTCGGTCGTGCAGATCGGGGTGAAGTCCTTGGGGTGCGAGAAGAGCACGGCCCAGGAGTCGCCGATCCAGTCGTGGAACCGGATCACGCCGTCCGTGGTGGCGGCGACGAAGTCGGGGGCGGTGTCACCAATGGTCAGGCCCATCGTCAGTCTCCATTCGAGAGGAGCGTCCTGCTTCCGGGTGAAGCCGGACGCCCTGTCGTCGAAGACACTAGGACGGCCGCGTTCCCTGAACGTTCCTTCGCTCGAGGCCGTCCCGCACACTGTTCGCCTGAGCCGTCGCCCGGTCGGCCCAGAAGGAATGCCCGACCTCCGCATAGAGCGCGGCCGCCGACTCGAACCGCTCGCGGGCCGCGTACAGGTCGCCGTCCGCGACTGCGGCGCTCGCCGCCGCAGACTCGGCCATCGCGCTCCAGGCCGAGCTCGCGAAGGAGCCGGCGAACTGGGCGGCCGCCGCGGCGTGGGCGTGCGCGCCCTCCCGATCGCCGACCAGGGCGCACGCCTGGGCGCCGACCGGGTGGAGTAGCGCGCTGCAGGTCGGGCAGTCGCCGTAGCGGGCCGCCGCGCTCTGGGTCGCGCGTACCGCCCGGAGCACCTCCTCCGGCCTGTCCCGCTCCAGGGCGGCGAAGGCCGCGGTCGCATGCAGCCGGGCCCACGCATGGCGGGCCATCGGGGTTACGGTCGCGATCGCCGCCGCGCGCTTCAGATAGATCGCCGCGTCGTCGTGCGCGCCCCCGCAGGCGGCCAGCTCCGCCCGCCGCAGCCACGGCAGCGCGACCGAACGGCTTCCCAGCGGCGCGTACAGCTCGCAGCTCCGTTCCAGGCACGCCTCCGCCTCGTCCCATTGGGCACGCAGCAGCAGCGACTCGCCCAGCAGGCACCAGGCGAACGCCTGCGCCGGGATCGCGTCGGCTCGCTCAGCGATGGCCAGCGTCTCGCGGGCGTACTCCTCGACGTCGCCGGCGAGCCCGTCACCGTAGAGCTGGTATTGGCTGAGACAGTGGTTGAAGTCGCAGAAACGGGCGACCCGGACCCCGAGCGCCACACCGGCGAGCCCTTCGATCTGCGCCTGCAGCCCTGGCCGCCAATCCCCCTGGACGTGCGCGATGAACGCCAGCGCTTCCAGCGCCGCCGCGACGTCGGCCGAGTCTCCGTCGGCGCGGGCGATGGCATGGGCCCGCTCAGCGAGGCGGCGTGCCGTGGCGAAGTCGCCGCGTTCCCAGGCGAGGTTCGCTCTCAGGCAGACGAGCCGCCCATGCTCGGCCTGGTCGGGCGCGAGGCCGTCCGCGGCGGCCAGATGCGGTTCGGCCTCGTCGGGCAGGTGCTGCATCAACCACGCACTCGCGCATTTGCGGTGGATGCGACCGGCCTCCGCGGGATCCGCCGAGTCGGCGAGGGCCTGGCCGAACGCCTTGACTGCCCCCGCCGGATCGCCAGACTGCACCCGGAGGTCGCCGACCCGTTCCCAGAGGTCCGTTGTCAGTTTCGGATCGGACGTCTGCCCGCTGTTGATCTCCTCGAACTGGCGTTGCGTCTCCGGACGGGGCTCGACGCCGAGTTCCACGTCGAGCAGCTCCCGCAGGCGCGCGTACTGGCGTCGTGCCTCGTCCCGGCGGCCGGCCAGCGCGTACAAGCGCATCAGCCAGGCGTGCGCGTCCTCCCGCAAGGGATCGGCCGCGACCAGCTGCTGCACCGCCCGTGCCGCGCGGTTCAGCTCGCCTCGCGCTTCCAGCAGCGCGGCGAACTCCTCGACGACGCCCAGCCAGTCGAGCCGAAGCTCCTCCCGTGGCGCCGCGGCCCAGTCCTCGTACAGGTCCTCAGGAAGCAGACCGTCTCGATAGACCTCGATCGGGACCTGGTACGCGTCGGGCTCCCTGGACCTGCGGGCCACGGCCACGAGCGACCAGTAGTCGGCCACATCCACCGAGGTCCCATCAGGCAGGCACAGCAGATCCCCGACCGACACGATCAGCTCGTTCCCTTCGTGGGTACCAAGACTGCGCCGTGCGGAATGCAGCGCCTTGCGAAGATTCGCCCCCGCCGCCCGCTGGTCGAGTTCCGGCCACAGCGCCTCCATTATCTGTTCCCGCCGCAGCCGGTGCCCAGGTGCCAGGGCGAGCAGCTTCACCAGCGCCGCGGGCTTCCGCTGAGACCACGACTCCGGTACGACAGGCACCCCTCCCACCGAGACCCGAAAACCCCCGAACAGCCCGATCCGGAAATCCATTACATCGTTCCAAAAGAAGACGTGATCAGCACGATGCAGATCATTTCACACACATCCCTGAATCGCGCCCGTACGCACTACCTGTATCAAAGTCCGGGGGCGGGGCGGCTTGAGGTTGAGCGTCGGGGAGTCGGAGAGGTCGTAGATCGACAACGCAAGCGGTCTCCGGTGTTTGGTTGATCGACCAAGACAAACCGAAGACCGGAGACCTCGTGGCCACCTCAGTGGTAACGAGGCGGTTCGACCTGACCGATGCGCAGTGGGCGGTACTGGAACCGCTGCTACCTGCGCCGAAACGCTCAAGGCGGCCGTCGCTGTTCAGCAAGCGGCAGTTGATCGACGGGATCCGCTGGCGGGTCCGCACGGGTACCCCCTGGCGTGATGTCCCGGACTGAAGCGCTAGAACCAGTCGACCCATTCGGCGGTGGCCACTTCGACGTCGGCCAGGCCTTTCCAGGGCTTACGTGGCTTGATCAGCTCGGTCTTGTACAAGCCGATCTGCGATTCCATCAGCGCGTTGTCGAGGGCGTCGCCGACGGTGCCGACGGAGGCGTCGATGCCGGCCTCTATCAGGTGGGCGGTGAAGGCGAAGGAGGTGTACTGACTGCCGGCGTCGCTGTGATGAACCAGCCCCGGCCCGGCCGGGTGGCCGGTCTGGTCGCGCCGCCACAGCCCCATGTCCAGGGCGTCCAAGACGAGCTAGGCCCGCTTGGTCGTGGCGGCCGACCAGCCCACGATCGCCCGGGAGTGGCTTGTGTGGAACCGTCCGCGAATCGGCGAGACCCATTACGCGACCGTGCTTGCGGGCGGTTGCATTCGCATCAGCACAGGCGAGGTGTTTACGAAGCCCTCCCCTGCCTGCAAGAAGCTCATCGGCCAGGAGACAGACGGGTGGTCAGCGTGGCACCGGGAAAACAACAATCGGTCCCTTAAGGATCTTCGGAGTGAGCTGAAGTAATCGAGACAGCGACGCGCCGGCAGAGCCCCTCTTGCGTCCCTTCATGTGATCCTCGCGACAGGAACGGGATACGGGACATGCGCGGGATGATCTCCTCCAGACTGGCGCCTGCGCTAGGTGTTCGCACAGCTCAAACCATATGAGCCCGCCTTGCGGCCACCACTCTCCTAAAGCGGGTGCCGCAGGTTCGAATCCTGCCGGGGGCACTTATCACACCAACCGTGGACATGCCGCCTTTCCTCGCCCTGCGCTGCAGCAATCATTTTCGATCTTCGGCCATCCGCCCTCGGTCTTCTAGTTGATCTGCGGTCACTCTGGAGGCCGCGCGGCATCCTCCATATCGACCCAGCATGCTCGTTAGCATGCTCGTTAGCATGCTCGTTAGCATGTCTCGTCCGTACCGGCTGGCGGGGAGAGAATGATGCAAGACGAGGAGCTAGCCGAGATCATCAGGAACCTTCGAACGCTGGGCGGAGACGTCTCCGATGTAGAGGTGAAGAAGTCCCAGCGCGAGTTGCCGAAGACCGTCCGGGAGACCCTCTCGGCCTTCGCCAACACCGGCGGTGGCGTGCTCATCCTCGGTCTGGACGAGACCAGGGGGTTCGCGGCGACCGGGGTGCACGATGCCCTGAAGCTCTCCAACGATCTGGCCTCGCTCTGCTCCACCGACATGGAGCCCGCCTTGCGACCGCTGATCCATGTCCATCATTTCGAAGGCGTGAAGCTCGTCGTCGCGGAGATTCCTGAACTGGATCCGGCCCAGCGGCCGTGCTTCTACCGAGGCGCCGGGATGACCAAGGGTAGTTTCGTCCGCGTCGGTGACGGTGACCGGCGTCTGTCGAGTTACGAGGTCCAGATCATGCTGTCCTCACGAGGTCAGCCTCGCGAGGACGAGCAGAGTGTCCCGGGGACCGGCCTTGATCTCCTCGATCCGGTCATGCTGGAGGCGTTCGTCGCGCGGGTCAGGACCAGTAGGCCGTACGCCTTTAAAGATCTTGACCGCTATGCGCTGCTCAGACGAGCCCGGATACTGGTGACCGGGCCTGATGGCACGGACAGTCTTTCCCTTGCGGCACTGATCGCGCTCGGTTCCTATCCTCAGGAGCACTTCCCGCAGCTGATGATCAGCTTCGTCCACTACCCGCCGCCCACCGGCGACGCATCGGCGGCGGGGACGCGATTCCTGGACAATGTCACCATTGAGGGCCCCATCCCTGTCATGGTCCGCGACGCGCTGGCGGCGGTCCGGCGGAACATGTCCAGAAGGGCCGTCATCGGAGGAGCCGGCCGACAGGACGTATGGGAATACCCCGAAACCGCTCTACGAGAGGCTATAGTCAACGCGCTCGTCCACAGGGACCTCTCCAGCGCTGCCCGTGGCACGCAGATCCAGATCGAGATGTACCCCGACAAGCTGACCGTCCGAAACCCCGGCGGCCTGTTCGGCCCAGTCACCATCGACAACCTCACCGATGAGGGAATCTCCTCCACGCGCAACGCGACCCTGATGAGGATCCTCGAAGACGTTCCCATCCCAGGTGAGACACGAACAATTTGCGAGAACCGGGGTTCCGGAATCCGCGCCATGGTCGCCGCGCTCCGGGCAGCCGGAATGAGCCCGCCGCAGTTCGATGACCGGATCTCCTCTTTCACCGTCACCATTCCCAACCACGCGTTGCTGAGTGAGAAGACAGTGAGATGGATCGAGAGCCTCGGAGAGAGGGGACTCACCGACAGCCAGTGCATCGCACTGGCTATGCTCCGGGACGGGGAGATCCTGGACAACCGCTCCTACCGGAGCACAGCCGGCGTGGACTCGCGGGTCGCCACGGCCGAGTTGCAGGATCTCGTGTCGCGCGAGCTCGTGCTTCAAACAGGGACCCGGCGGTGGGCCCGTTACGAACTGTCCCAACGGCTGCGCGGCCGTACCTCTGCTGGGACCTCGGCTCTCACACGGGCCGACCGGCGTCCGCAGTTGCTGGACGCGCTCGGCGACGAGATTCTCTCGAGAGCCGAGTTGGCCCGGCGCACTGGGCTCACGGATCAGACGGTACGGCGCTGGCTCTCGATCATGCGAGAGGAGGGCACGGTGGAACTGGTCGGTAGTTCTCCCCGCAGCTCAACCGCCCGGTACCGCCAGACGCGTCAGGGCTCTCTCTTTTCGCCGGCCGATCCTCAGTAGTGAGAGGCAACACCGGTCCATGCGATACGACCGCGGAAAGCCGCAGACGGCAGCGCTGTAGATCTGCGTCGTGCCTGGCCCGGGGCACTCACCGAATCCTCGACGCCTGCCGTTCGTCCGTCGTCGAGCGTGCCGCCGTCCACGGGCAAGCGACGTAGGCGATGCCGGAAGTGGCGGGGGTCTGCGAAGATCGCCGCGTGCCGGTCTTCCGTGTCGCCCTGGTCATTGTCGCGGTGCTGACCGCCGCCGTCCTGGCCTTCCCTCAGTTGATGCCCAACGGGATCGGTCATCTCGGCAGCCTGGTCGAGACGTTCCTGCCGTGGCTCGCGCTGGCCGTTCCCGTGCTGCTCGGCCTGGCCTGGTGGCGGCGCTCCGCGGCGGGTGCGCTTGCCGCGCTGCTGCCGGTCGCCGCCTGGTTCGCCCAGTTCGGCGGACACCTGCTACCCCGGGGAGAACAGCCACATCACATGGTCGCCGTGCAGCACAACGTCAGTGACGAGAACACCGACCCCGCCGGCACGGCGCGTACGCTGATCGCGGCCCGGCCGAATGTGATCGGCCTGGAGGAACTCCTGCCGGCAGCCCTGCCGGCATGGGAGGCCGCGCTGCACGCCGAGTACCCGTATCGGACGGTGCACGGCAGCGTCGGCCTCTGGTCCCGCTTTCCTCTCACCGAGACGGCCCCGGTGGACATCCGCCCGCACGACGTCGGCCCGGACTGGAACCGCGGGCTGCGCGCCGTCGCCCGCACCCCGCACGGCGACCTCGCCGTCTACGTCGCCCACCTGCCCTCGGTACGCATCCGTGCAGGGGGATTCGACGCCGTACGCCGCGACGAGAGCGCCCACCGGCTCGGCGCGGTGCTGGCCGCCGAACCACTCGACCGCGTCCTTCTGCTCGGCGACCTCAACAGCACCGTCGACGACCGCGGGCTGCGCCCGGTCCTCTCGCTGATGGCGGCCCCACCCCGCGATTTCGCCTTCAGCTGGCCGGCCCGCGCCCCGCTGGCACGCATCGACCAGATCCTGACCCGCGCGATGACGGTGACCGGCATCCACGCGCTGCCGAGAACGGGCAGCGACCACCTGCCGATCGCCGCCCGCATCCGCCTCTGACCGGTACGGCGTGCCATCCCGGACCATCCAGCCAGAGCCTGCTGAGCCAGCTGGAGTGGTCACAGGTGCCAGCCGAGCAGGTTCCAGTTCTGGCAGAACCAGAGGAGGGCGAGCAGTCCCGCCAGCACGACCACCTGGTGGCCGCGGGCCAGGACGCCCGCGCCTCGCCAGCCCCTCACGGTGGTGGCGATCGCGGCGACGGTGAGTGCGAGGACCAGCAGCGGCAGCACCAGGAGGACCTGGACGTTGGCCGGCACGCCGTACAGGATGCTCGTGTCGCCGGTCAGGACCAGCGTGAACAGCACCACGAACACCAGTCCGGCCGCGGCGGCGAGTCCGGTCAGGACACGCCCGGCGCGCCAGACACGCGAAACGGGACGCTTCTTGGCCCGGCGGACCGCAGCGGCCACCGGCAGGCCGAGTACGGCGGTCAGGGCGGTGACGGCGAACAGCAGGACGATGACGACGTTGACCGGCGGGGTGTCCCACCAGGAGACGCGTTGGTAGGCGGGGCCGTCCGTGGCCACGTACGCGACACCGCTCCCGCCGGTGACCAGCGCCAGCCGCTGCGTGCCGCCGTCCTGCTGATACAGCCCGGGCCCCAGCGGGCTCCACGTCGAGCCCCGGAAGGTCAGCTTCCTGCCCTCCACCCGCAGCCGGGTGGAGCCGGTCAGGGCGACCACCTTCTCGATGCTGGACTCGGCGGACCGGGTGAGCTTGTAGAAGCCTTCGACCGGCATGACGGGAGCACCGCCGCCGGGCACGGCACGCTTTTCGGGCACGGCACGCTTTCCGGGCAGGAAGCGGTCGAAGAAGGCAGGGATGATCGTGGTCATGGCGTCGCCCCCGTTCATACTGTTCGTGGAGACGAACAGGCCGATGTCGGCGTCGGGCACCAGCAGCAACGCGCTCTGGAAGCCCTCCCAGCCGCCGTCGTGCATGATCACGCGATGCCCGTTGAGCGTCTGCTCCTTGAACCCGTGGGCGTACCCGTCGATGCGCGGATCGGCCGCGAACGTCCGCCGGTGCATGAGCCTGGCCGTCGGCTCGTCGAGGATGCGCCGGTCGCCGAAGCGCCCGTCGCGCAGGTGGGCGATCATGAAGTGGGCCATGTCGTTCGCGGTGGCACTGATCGACCCGTCGGGGGCGAGGTTGTCGAAGACGAACGGCTTGCGCTGATACGCCCCACCCTCGTAGTCGTAGCTGCGCGCCAGATCCGCGGCCAAGGGGGCGGGGACGGGCTCGGCGGCCGTGCTGTGCCGCATCGCGAGCGGGTCGAGGATGTGGTCGCGCACGTACTCGTCATACGGCTGCCCGCTCACCCGCTCCACGATGTGTCCGGCCAGCGCCGCCCCGTAGTTCGAGTACGCCGACACCTCGCCGGGCGGGCGCACCCGCGCGGGCATGTCGCCGGCGAGGTGGTCCGCCAGGGGCGGCACGTCGTCCTTGCTCCGCGACCCCACGCCGATCGTGCGGTCCTCGAACCCGGCCGTGTGGTCCATCAGGTCCTGCAGCGTGATCGGCCGGGGGTAGGTCGCGGGGATCCGGAACGCGGTGAGGTAGCGGTTCACGTCCGCCTTCAGGTCCAGCGTGCCCTGCTGAACCTGCTGCATCACCGCGGTCCAGGTGAACAGCTTGGTGATCGAGGCGATCCGGACCATCGAGGTCTCCGGGTCGAAAGGCCTGCGGTTCTCGACGTCGGCCAGTCCGTACCCCTTGCTGAAGAGCGTCTTCCCACCGCCCACCACCGAGACGACCGCGCCCGGCACGTGGTTGGCCGCCAACCCGTCCGCCATCGCGGCGTCGAAGAACTCTGCCAGCGCACGTTCGTCCGGAAGATCGGTAGCTGCCGCGGCGGGGCGCGGCACGAGGACCATGAGGATCGTCAGCGCCGCGCACACCGCGACGAGCATCGAACGGAAGAGATACACGGGACGGCTCCTGACCTTGTCGAGGCCATCCACGATGCGGCCGGCGGGGGCGCGTCCACATCGCCATCGCGGCCATAGGCGTATGCGACGAAAGTCGGAGACCGCCCGGCGTACGGCATCGACGCCGGTATGAGGTGGCGCGCCGCCGCCCTGGCTACGCTGAAGCGATGCTGTCGTACCGCACGGCGCTGCGGCGGGTGGCCGCGCTCGGGCCGCACGCGATCAGCGCGGCCTCCGTGGCGCTCTGCCTGTTCCTCACCGTCCTGGCGGTCAAGACGCCGTGGGCGCCGCTGCCGCGTCCCGTCATCGCCGCCGCCGGGCTCGCGGGCACGGGTGCGGTGTGGTTCCGGGGCCGGTGGCCGGTCGCGGTGGCCGTCGCCGGGGCGGGCGCGTACGTGTTGTCGGGCAATCCGGGGCCGCTGCTGATCAGCCTGTTCTCCGGCGCGGGCACGCGTTTCCTCGCGCTGGCGGCGATCGGCATGGCGGGGTTCCTGGCCCAGCAGTGGGTGGACGGCGGCCGGTTGGGCACGGACGCGCTGATCGCGGCGGCGACCGCCACCGGGGCCACGCTGGCCGCTGGGGCGTACGTCACCACCCGCCGCGAGCTGACCCGATCGCTGCGCGAGCGCGCCGAACGCGCCGAGACCGAGCAGCGTCTGCGCCACGAGCGGGCGAGGTCCGCTGAGCGCGGCCGGATCGCCCGGGAGATGCACGACGTGCTCGCGCACAAGATGACGCTCATCTCGCTGCATGCCGGCGGCCTGGAGGTGAACGCGAGCGCGGGGCCGGAGCGTGTCGAGCGGGAGGCGGCGTTGATCAGGGTCAGCGCGCAGGAGGCGCTCGAAGAGCTACGCAAGATCCTTGGCATGCTGCGCGCCGGGCCCGGCGATGACGACGGCTTCCCCGACCTGCGGCGGCTGGTGGACTCCTGGGTATCGGCCGGCGGGACCGTCACCCTGCACGGCGATATCGGCACGTGGCCACCGGCAACGGCCAGGGCCGCCCATCGCCTCGTCCAGGAGGGCCTGACCAATGCGCACAAGCACGCCCGCGGGGCCCCGGTCACGGTCACGGCGACCGGGAGCAGGGAAGACGGCGTCACGATCGTGGTCGCCAACGGACGATCGTCCCAGCCGAGTCTGGAGACCGGCGCCGGGGTCGGTCTGGTGGGCCTGGCGGAGCGTTTCCGGCTGATCGGCGGAACGGTGCGCGGCGGGCCGGACGATGCGGGAGGCTGGCGTCTTGAGGGCCGGCTGCCGTGGCACGCCGCGGACGCATCCCCGAGGGAATCACATGATCAGGACACTGCTGGTTGACGACGAGTCGCTGATCCGCGCCGGGCTGCGGTTCATCATCGAGTCCGCACCCGACGTGGAGGTCGTGGGCGAGGCCGAGGACGGCAACCAGGCCGTCGACGCGGTCCGCCGCCTGGGGCCCGACGTCGTCCTGATGGACGTCAGGATGCCCCGGTACGACGGCCTGGCCGCCACCGCGGCCATCCGCCGGCTCTCCCGGGCACCCGCGGTGATCATCCTGACCACGTTCGACACCGACGAGCACGTCTTCACCGCCCTGGAGGCGGGAGCCTGCGGGTTCCTGCTCAAGGACACCTCGCCGCACGACCTGATCCGGGCGATCCGTCTCGCGCACGGCGGCGACTCGATGCTGTCCCCGCAGGTCACCCGGCGGCTGATCCACCGGCTCACCATCGACCAGCCCATCCGGCGCCGCCGTGACGCGCTCGCCCGGCTGGAGGCCCTGACCGGCCGCGAGCGCGAGGTGCTCGTCGAGGTCGGGCTTGGCCACTCCAACACCGAGATCGCCGCCCGCCTGCACATGAGCGAGGCCACGGTCAAGAGCCACATCTCCCACCTGTTCGACAAGCTCGCCGTCACGAACCGCGTGCAGGTGGCCATCGCCGCCTACCGCGCCGGCCTGGTCGACTGACTCGGCCCAGCCCGTCATGCCTGCCCGCGACCCGGCCAGGCATGAAGAGGAACGGGAGATGCGAAGCGTCGATGGCGACCACCGAGGTGAGGTTGCCGGGGAACATGGTGCCGGCGCAGCGATCACGACTGCTCCCACCATCGAAGCGAGGAGGAAACCAGTTTGATGAGGATCGGACCGCCGAGCCACATTGCCATCAATCACGATCATCACCATGCGGAGCATGTGGGACGCACAACTGATGGGAGGCAGTTCTTCCTCACCACGCCCTTCGAACCGGCCATCCGCGGCGAGGACGACGGTCAGGAGTTCGTCGCCATATACCTCTTCGACGCCGACGGCCGGTTCCTGCAGGCCAGAATCGATGCTTTCGGTCCCAGAGCCCAGATGGACCGCGCGGCGCGACGGGCGGCGTACGACGCGCGGCTGAAGGAACTTGGCGAGGTCACGTTCACCCGCATCGAGGTCGAACCCTTCGCGATCGAGCGGTTCGGAACGACGTTCGGCCTGATCCCCAGAGAGCCGGAGGAAGACGACGACGCATGGTGGGTCATACTCGAGCCCGGCGGCTACATGGCCTTCACCGAACCATGGGATAGCGGCAAGTACGACACCTGATGCCCGTTCACCCGGCCGCCGTCCGCCCTGGTTCCCGTGGCTGGGCGGTTCGCGTCCTGGCCGGCCTTGACGAGAGTGCTTGCCCGTCGGTGACGGCGATCGGGATCGCCGTCACCCGGTCGTCGGGGCGCTACGCGTCCGGCTGGAGGACGGTGACCACGTGGCTGGTGTTCGCGGGCTCGATGACCGAGTTCCCGACCAGCCTGACGGTGTACGTGTGTTCGCCGGCCGTGGTCGGCGTGTCGGCGAAGCCGAACGACCCGTCGGCGGCGGGAGCCACCTTGGACAGGGCTTTCGAGGTGACGGTGCCATCCGGGCCGACGACCCTGCGTGCGACGACGATCGTCGTTCGCGGGAAGGAGACGCCGTCGGCGCCGAAGGTACCGCTGAATTCGAGCCGCTCTCCGACGGCGCCCGTCGCCGGTCCGGTCACGGTGAGCACCGGCTGGTACGGGGCCACCGTGACGGTCGCCGAGGCGCCGTCACCGTCGAACCATGAGTTGCCGGACCAGTACACCTGATACCGGAACGTCCCGCTGGAAGGTGGCGTGTCGGTGAACTCATAGGTTCCGTCCGCCGCCGTGGTGATCTCCTGATAGGGCCTGGAGGTGCCGTCGGGGAGCCAGCGGTACAGCTCGAGCGTCTGCACACCGGGCAGCGACCCGGTGCTCAGCGTGAGCCGTCCGCTGAAGGTCGACTGCTTGAGCGCGGTCGCCGCGGAGGGAGCCGTCAAGGTGAGCGTGGAGGAGTGGTAGGGCGACGGCGGCAGCCGCCAAAGGTGCATCCGCCCGGTGCCGGGGTCCTTCAGCACCGCCCAGGTGTAGATCCCGTGGAAGGCGATGCTGCCCGCCACCAACGTCTTCCCCTGGTGGTCGGCCTCGTAGATCACCTCCGCCGTGGCCGGGTCGTACACCACGAGCTTCGCCGAGTCACCCGCGGAGGAGTCCCAGCCGCCCACGACGTACGCGCCGTCCGGGCTGGCCGCGACCGCGGCGGGGACACCGTGCTCGCTCGACCCGCTGCTGTCGTAGGCACGGACCTGAGTCAGGGTTGTCGTGTCCCAGGCGTCGAACCGGCCGGTGCCGGCCAACGCCGACAGCGCCGACCCGTCCTCGGTGAGGGCGAGATCCCGCAGGGGCGGCAGTCCGTCCGCGTCTCCGCGGATCTCGCCGCGCGGGATGCCCGGGGTGGTGTTGACGTCGTACAGCCTGATTACGGCGGGACTGACTCCCGGCTCCCCGGCCGCCAGCGTGGCCCCGGCGACGGCGACCAGCGGAGGCCGAGTCGTGCCCGGCCCGACCCGGACGGGGGTGGGTGTCGCCGCCGACACGATGAGATGGACGACACCTCCCTCTCCCGCCTCGCCGCACCCGTATCCGATCCACACCCGGTCGTGGGACTGCGCCAGAGTCGACGGGCACGGGTATGCGGTGAGGTCGAAACGCCGGGTGATGGTGACCTTCACGGGGTCGATCTCGATCAGCTCATTCGAATCGCGCAGCGCCGCGTACACCTTCCTGGCGCCGTCCGATGCGGACAGGGCGACGGCGCCGGACAGGCCGCCGATCGTGTCGATGGGCCGGCCGTCGTAGGACGCGACCACGATCCGGTCGTCGGCGGCGACGAAGACCTTGCCACCGCCCGCCACCACGTCTCCGCCCCTCCCCGCGACGACGCCGAGGTCTCCGACGACCCCGGCGGCCTCGGCCGCGGCGGCGGGTGACTGAGCGGCGAGCAGGCCCGCCATCAGGAGCAGGGATCCCGCCAAGGCGACTAATCGGTGGGATAGAGAAGCACGGCCAGAGGTCGATGGGCGCACATGCACTCCGTTCTGAAGGAGGTGAGAAGCGAGCGCCCCGGCATGACTCGAGCCGCTCTCTTCCGCTGATGATCTCCGTCAATCGAACGTATATTCGCATAGCGCGGCACCGCCGTCCAGGGCGCCGAGGTCACATCAGCGTGATCTTCGAGTTCGTCGGTAGGCGAGGGTTCCGGCACCTCGCACCGATAAGCGGCCGGACAGTCAGCAGAGGGCAGTCCACTTCCCGGCAGAGCCGGACGCGTCCGCACTCGGATCTCCGCCGCCGGCCCAGCGGCGTGAGCGGATGGTGTTCACCACGTGACAAGCTCGGCCAGCGCGGCGCCGGTCGCCTCGTCGGCCGGAAGGAATGCTTCCAGTCGCAGTTCGGCGATGGTGACGTCGGTGGCGGTACCGAAGTGCGTGAGTGTGGTGATCAGCCGGAGTTCCCGGCTGTCCGGGTCGCCCGTGCGGAGTCGCAGCGGCACCGCGAAGCCGAGGTGATGTGGCGGCAGGTGCCGTGGACGCGGTGGCGCCAGGTCGGCGAGTTCCGCGGCGAGGCGGCGGAGCCTGTCGCTCGGGTTGCGCAGGCTCTCGGCCTGGACGCGGTCGATGATGTGCCAGGCCCACTCGTCGAGGTTGACGATGCGTGGCGCGAGCCCTCGCGGATGCAGCAGGACCCTGGGAACGCTCGCCGGTGGGGCGAGCAGGTCCGGGTCGACTCCCCGGGTGATCATGTGGAACCCGGCGTTGGCCGAGATGAGGTCGCCGTGCCGGTCGACTATCACAGCCGGGTACGGCAGGTGGCCGTACAGGATGCGGTCAAGGGCGGTCCGGACCGGCGCCAACTGAGGATCGTCCAGGTCGGTCTGCGGGTACGCGGGCGCGAATCCCGCGGCGAGGAGCAGTTCGTTGCGCTCTCGGATCGGCACCTCCAGCGACTCGGCCAGCCGTATGATCATCGACCGGCCGGGGGTCGAGCGTCCGCTCTCGATGAAGCTGACGTGCCGCTGGGTGGTGCCGGCGCGCACCGCCAGTTCGAGTTGGCTGACGCGTCGGCGGGTGCGCCACGTGCGCAACGCGGCCGCGAGTCCGCCGCTCGCCGATTCGGTGATCATTGCTCCTGTGTACCGGGTTCGGCGCCGGCGGGCGATTCCCTGCGGGGAATTGTGGCGGCACGCGGGGCGCAGCACAGTCGTGGTCGGCATGACGACCGTCCACGACCCGAAGGATCACCATGGCCGACATCGACGTGAAGGACCTCACAGACCGCTACGTCGCCGTGTGGAACGAGCCCGACCCGGAACGTCGCCGCGCCGCCATCCGCGAGCTGTGGTCCCCCGACGCGGTCCACGTCCTGCGGCCCCCGCAGGAGATGCGAGAGGCCGCTGAAGGGCTGGGGTTCGATCGACTCGTCCTGGAGGCGCGCGGGCATGACGCGCTGGAACCGCGGGTGACGCGGGCCTACGAGGAGTTCGTCGCGCCGGGCACCTTCGTCTTCCGGCCCTGCGGCGATGCCGAACAGCTCCACGACGTCATCAAGTTCCACTGGGAGATGACGGCTCGCGCCGGTGGTGATGTGGCCGGTGTCGGGCTGGAGATCCTCATGCTCGGCGCGGACGGTCGCATCGTCGGCGACTACCAGTTCATCGAGAGATGACCGCGATGACGGCGGCACTGCCGACGTCCGTCCGGAGCTACCACGTCGACAGCGGCGACGGCGTCGACGGGCTGTCGCTGCGGATCCGCCAACCGCGCACGCCGGGCGTCGGCGAGGTCGCGGTCGTGGTCCACGCCGTCTCGCTCAGCTTCCGCGATCTGCTGGTGCTGCGCGGGCAGTACGTGCTGCCGGTGAAGCCGGACGTCATCCCTGTCTCCGACGGTGCCGGGCAGGTCATCGCTGTGGGACCGGGTGTCCGGCGGGTGCGTCCGGGTGACCGGGTCACCGCCACGTTGTTCCCGCGATGGCTGGACGGCCCCCTGCGGCCGTCATCCCTGCCACAGCTGGGCGGTTCCCTCGACGGCATGCTCACCGAACTCGCCGTCATGCCGGAGCAGGCCCTCGTCCCCATCCCCGGCCACCTCTCCTACGCCGAGGCGGCGACGTTGCCGTGTGCCGCGGTCACGGCGTGGAACTCGCTGACCGGGGACGGTCCTGGGATCCAGCCAGGGCACACGGTGCTGACCACCGGATCGGGCGGCGTGTCGCTGTTCGCGGTACAACTGGGCAAGCTGCTCGGCGCGAAGGTGATCGCCACGACAGGCCGGGCGGACAAGGAGCAGCGCCTTCGCGACCTGGGCGCTGACGAGGTCGTGAACCACCGCGCCGTTCCCGACTGGCACGCCGCGGTCCGCGACCTCACCGGCGGGCGCGGCGTCGACCGGGTGGTCCACACCGCCGGGCCCCTGGAACAGTCACTGAAGTCGCTTGCCCTCGACGGGCACGTCGCTCTCGTGGGGTCCGTCTCCGGTGATTGGCGCCCCCTCGACCCTCGCCTGCTGTTCGGTGTCGCCGGGACGGTCCGGGCGTTGGCCGTCGGCAGCCACGCGCAGTTCGTCCATCTGAACGAGATCATCTCCGCGCACCGGCTCCGGCCCGTCATCGACCGGGTGTTCCCGTTCGAGGACGCCGCCGCGGCGTTCCGCTACTACGAATCGGCCAATCCGTTCGGAAAGGTCGTCATCGGAATCCGATAAACGGCGTGCGTGGCGGCGCGATCCGCCACGCACGCTCATCGGCGTTCGCGGCGGCTCCATGAATGATTTGCGATCGGGTCACGAAAGCACCCCGCCGGCCTCACGTTGACTAGCCTCACCGGCATGCCCCTCGCCTCGATTCCCAGCCCTTCCGAAGGGGTCTGGTATCTCGGATTCATCCCGATCCGGGCCTACGCATTGTGCTTCATTGTGGCGATCGTCTTCGGCACCTGGCTCAGCGAGCGCCGCTGGCGCGCCCGCGGCGGCGAGAAGGGCGCGATCAGCGACATCGCGGTCCCCGGGGTCATCTTCGGCCTCATCGGCGCCCGCCTCTACCACGTCATCACCGACTGGCAGACCTACTTCGGCCCGCGCGCGATCAAGGAGCCGTACCGGGCGCTGTTCATCTGGGAAGGCGGGCTCAGCATCTGGGGCGCGGTCGCCCTGGGAGGCGTGGGCGTGTGGCTGGCATGCCGCCGCAGGGGGCTGCCTCTGGGCGCCGTGGCCGACGCGATCGCGCCCAGCCTCGCGTTCGGGCAGGCGATCGCCCGCTGGGGCAACTGGTTCAACCAGGAGCTGTACGGCGGTCCGACCACGCTGCCGTGGGGCCTGGAGATCGACCAGGCACACGGCGGCGAGCCGGGGGTGCTCTACCACCCGACCTTCCTGTACGAGTCGCTGTGGGACGCGGCGCTCGGTTTCGCACTGATCCTGGCCGGCAGGCGGTTCACGCCGCGCCACGGCCGCCTGTTCGCCCTCTACGTCGCCGGCTACACGTTCGGGCGGTTCTGGATCGAAGGGCTGCGGGTCGACCCGGTGGGCGGTGTGGATCACGCGGTGACGCTCCTGGGGCTGCGGATCAACCAGTGGACCTCGGTCGTGCTGTTCGCCGGCGCGCTGGTCTACCTCTGGACGACCCGCGACAAGGAAGACGAACGGATCGCGCTGCCGGCCCCCTGATTCGGAGTGGGACCGCCCGTTCCAGCGCGGAGCAGGGGTGAAACATTCATCGCCGTCGTGACGGCCGGCTTTCCCCATGCTCACGCGAAGCGCCTGTTCGAGCGGCATTCCACGCGGGCGAGGTGAGAACAGGGCAAACCTCACCTCGTTGACTCATCCCTCCTCGCCGGGATTGGCTCACCGCGGCAGACACCACCTGCGGACATCGGCATCGCGAAACGTCAGCGCCAGGACACCGCTCTCGCGCCGGCGCCGGTCCTCAACTGGTGTCCCACCAGGGCGTATTCGTCGCCCCGAGGAACATCACCTCCCGGAAAGTGGAAACATCTATGCGACAAGTCAGCTCATTGCGCCACCGATTGAGCCTGTCGGCCGCCGCCGTCGCCGCGCTGGTGGCGGCGGGTACCGGTGTGGCCGGCACGCACGCCGCGTCGGCGGCCGCGGCCGGATGCCAGGTCAGCTACACGGTCACCAACCAGTGGCAAGGCGGCTTCGGCGCGAGCGTCAGCGTCCGCAACCTCGGTGACCCGATCAACGGGTGGAAGCTGACCTGGTCGTTCCCGGCCGGGCAGACCATCACCCAGCTGTGGAACGGCACCCCCACCCAGTCCGGCTCCCAGGTCACGGTGACCAACCTGTCCTACAACGGCGCCCTCCCCAGCGGGGGCAGCACGGAATTCGGGTTCAACGGCAGCTGGAACGGCTCCAACCCGAAGCCGTCCAGCTTCGCGCTGAACGGCGTGACCTGCACCGGCGGTGTGACGTCCGCCTCCCCGTCTCCCTCTCCCTCGTCCTCCCCCACGCGCTCGCCCTCGCCCTCGCCGAGCCCCAGCGTCACGCCGGGCACCGGCACTCCCGTCGAACGGCACGGCCAGCTGCACGTCTGCGGCACCACGATGTGCGACAAGAACAACGCGAAGGTCCAGCTGCGCGGCGTGAGCAGCATGTGGCTCAACTGGGAGACCGCTCCGTACGCCGAGAACCTGTCCGCGCTGAAGTGGATGCGGGACAACTGGAACCTGCAGGTCTTCCGTGCCGCGATGGGCGTGGAGCCGGCCGGCGCCTACCTGAGCGACCCGAACAAGGCCCGCGCGCAGGTGGAGACGATCATCAACAACGCGGTCGCCGCCGGGGTGTACGTGATCGTGGACTTCCACGCGCATGAGGCCCACAAGGAGCAGGCGCAGGCGGTGGCGTTCTTCTCCGACCTGGCCAAGCGCTACGGCCACCTGCCCAACGTCATCTGGGAGGACTGGAACGAGCCGCTGCAGCTCAGCTGGACCGGCGTGCTGAAGCCGTACCACCAGGCGGTCGTGTCCGCGATCCGCGCCGCCGATCCGGACAACATCATCGTGCTGGGCACCCCGACCTGGTCGCAGGACGTGGACACCGCGGCGACCAGCCCCGTCTCCGGCACCAACCTGATGTACACGCTGCACTTCTACTCGTGCACGCACGGCGCCTCCCTGCGCGCCAAGGGCGACGCGGCGATCAGGGCCGGGCTGCCGCTGTTCGTCACCGAGTGGGGCGCGAGCAACGCCGACGGCGGCCTCGACGGCAGGGTCTGCCTCGACGAGGCGCAGACCTGGATCAACTGGATGAAGGCGAACGGCATCTCCTGGACCGCCTGGAAGCTCGACGTCGGCACCGACTCCACCAACATCCTCTCCAGCGGCGCGCCGGTCACCGGCGGGTGGAACAACTACCTGCACGGCCACGCCCCGTTCGTCGTCGCCAACATGAAGTAGACGACGTTCCCGACGCTGTCCGCCCCGCCTTCACGGGCGGGGCCGATCGGCACGTGCCGCGACCGCCCCCGGATGCCCGGGATCGGGAAGCCTGCCGCGCAGGCCACGGCGGCGAAGACCGATGAAGCGGGCCGGTCGGTGGTCACGGCCCGGCGGACTCGCGCCGGCATCGGCAGCGGGCCAGGACATGGTGTCTGTCCGGGTCACGCGGTCACCGGTCGCCGAAGTCCTACGCGCAATGATTGTTAACGTTCACACTTCACATGTCGTTCACGGTCGCCTCTCCCTCGGACGGGTGGAGGTGGTGGTGGCCGGAGCAAATCCGAGGCCGGGATGCGCTGTCAAGAGGACCGTCACTCGCCGGGCCGGCGCACATGGGCGCGATGCGCCCATCTGGGCATCGAGATCACCGTGCGCGGGAACTCGTCGCATCAAGTTGAAAGTTTCATCGTTCACCGCCTCGGCCGACGCCGGTTCACCCCTTTTCGCGGGCACGCGGCGACGACGTCCTCGAAAATGTTTCGCGCCCTGGACACGGGCTAGGCCCCCTCGTGGAGCGAAAGTGCCGAAACTTTTCTAAATAGTCTTGACACATTTCGGCGTGGTTCCCACACTGAGTCCCCAAGGCGGTCCCCCTGCCCGGTGGTGGTGCACTGCAGGGGGCCCGCATCTACGACGCCCTCGTGGTGTGCGCTCCCGACGGAGCGCGGCGTCGATTCCACGGGATCCCCCCGTGTGTCCCCTCTTATCGTTCGTTCAGCTATGGAGGCTCAGGCATGGGCGCAAACGCCTTAACCCCGTCTGGAAGCCCGCGTTCCGTCAACAGCTGGCGCCGGGCCCTGGTCGCCGGCGCGATCGGCGTGCTCGGCGCGGCCTCGGCACTGGTGACGGTGTCGGTTCCCGCCGACGCGGCGGCCAGCACACTGGCCGCGGCGGCCCAGCAGAGCGGCCGCTACTTCGGCACCGCCATCGCCGGCGGCAAACTCGGTGACGGGACCTACACCGGCATCGCGAACCGTGAGTTCGACATGATCACGGCCGAGAACGAGATGAAGATCGACGCGACCGAGCCGAACCCGGGCCAGTTCAACTTCAGCGCCGGCGACCGCATCTACAACTGGGCGACGCAGAACGGCAAGAAGATGCGCGGCCACACCCTGGCCTGGCACAACCAGCAGCCCGGCTGGATGCAGAGCATGTCCGGCAGTTCGCTGCGCCAGGCGATGATCAACCACATCAACGGCGTCCTGAACCACTACAAGGGCAAGATCCCCTACTGGGACGTTGTCAACGAGGCGTACGCCGACGGCAACTCCGGTGGCCGCCGCGACTCGAACCTGCAGCGCACCGGCAACGACTGGATCGAGGTCGCCTTCCGCACCGCGCGGGCCGCCGACCCGTCCGCCAAGCTCTGCTACAACGACTACAACATCGACAACTGGACCTGGGCCAAGACGCAGGGCGTCTACAACATGGTCAAGGACTTCAAGCAGCGCGGCGTGCCGATCGACTGCGTCGGCCTGCAGTCGCACTTCAACAGCCAGAGCCCGTACAACAGCAACTACCGCACCACCATCTCCCAGTTCGCCGCCCTCGGCGTGGACGTCGCCATCACCGAGCTGGACATCCAGGGCGGTTCGGCCTCGACCTACGCCAGCGTGGTCAACGACTGCCTCGCCGTCTCCCGCTGCATCGGCGTCACCGTGTGGGGCGTGCGCGACAGCGACTCCTGGCTGGGCGCGAACACCACCCCTCTGCTGTTCGACAGCAACGGCAACAAGAAGGCCGCCTACAACTCGGTGCTGAACGCCCTCAACGCCGCCTCACCGAACCCTCCCACCTCGCCCAGCCCCGGCACCTCGCCCAGCCCCGGCACCTCGCCCACCCCTGGCGGGAACGGCAGCGGCCCGATCAGGGGTGTCGCCTCCGGGCGATGCCTGGACGTGCCGAACGCGAGCACCTCGGACGGCACCGCGGTGCAGATCTGGGACTGCAACGGCCAGACCAACCAGACGTGGAGCTCCACCTCTGCCGGTGAAATCCGCGTGTACGGCAACAAGTGTCTCGACGCGGCCGGCACCGGCAACGGCGCCAAGATCCAGATCTACTCCTGCTGGGGCGGCGACAACCAGAAGTGGCGCGTCAACTCCGACGGCAGCATCCAGGGCGTCCAGTCCGGGCTGTGCCTCGACGCCGTCGGCGCCGGCACCGGCAACGGCACCCAGCTCCAGCTGTACTCCTGCCACGGCGGCAACAACCAGAAGTGGACCTGGAACCGATAACCAGGCCCTGACGGGCGAGCCGACCCGGCACGTCACTCTGGTCCACGGCCCGCCACGCCGGTCTCTCCCGGCGTGGCGGACGACCTGACGAATCGGATCGATCTCACCCCTGACACTTCCCCGGCCTCCGGTGCGGCGCGATCCGCCGCACCGGAGGCCTTGTCGTGCTCCGGACCGGTTGAAACTTTCTGCGTCCCTGTCGGGTCTCCCCCCGCATGCCCAGGTCGGCGGCGTGCTCCTTTTTCGCGGCTCTCGTCCGGTTGCCGACGCTGACTCGGTTGCGCAACGGTGTGCGAGGCCGGCGGTCAAGAGATCGCGTCCTACGCCGGCGACTGTTCAGAAGGAGACTCGTGCGGATGAAGAGGTTGCGTATGCTCCTCCCCCCAAGTGACCGGATCCACAGAACCGGCCCGGGCGACCCGGGACCGGGCGGGGAGCGCCGGTCCCGCGGCCTGACCCGGGCGGGGCGGATGGTCGTCGCGATGGCGGCCGCGCTCCTGCTGACCCCTCTTCTGGCTTCCCCCGCTTCGGCGCACGGCGCCGTCAGTGACCCGCCCGCCCGGCAGTACGGCTGCTACACGCGCTGGGCCAGCGAGTGGCAGTCCCCGCGGATGGCCGCAGAGGACCCGATGTGCTACAAGGCCTGGCAGGCCGATCCCAGCGCGATGTGGAACTGGAACGGGCTGCTGCGGGACGGCGTCGCCGGTCAGTACCAGACCGCCGTACCCGACGGTCAGCTGTGCAGCGGCGGCCTGACCGCCGACGGCCGGTACGCCGCGATGGACGAGCCGGGCCCGTGGAAGACGGTGGACAAGCCCAACCGCTTCACTCTCAACCTGCTGGACGGATCGTCCCACGGCGCCGACTTCATCCGCGTCTACGTCACCAAGCAGGGGTTCGACCCCACCAAGCAGCGGCTGAAGTGGAGTGACCTGGAGATGGTCACCCAGACGGGCAGGATGCCGACCGGAAGCACGACGCCCGTCGAGGTGTACGCCCCGGGCCGCACCGGTCACCACATCGTCTTCACCCTGTGGCAGGCCAGCCACCTCGACCAGTCGTACTACTTCTGCAGCGACGTCAACTTCACCGGCGGTCCGGGCTCCTCGCCGTCTCCGACGCCCACGCCGTCCCCGACGCCCACCCCCACGCCGTCTCCGACGCCCACGCCCACCCCGACTCCGACCGGCTCCCTGGGCTGCTCGGCCACCTACCGGGTGGCCTCGCAGTGGCCCGGCGGCTTCCAGGCCGAGGTACGTGTGTCCGCCGGCTCCTCGGCGATCACCCGTTGGACCGTGACCTGGACCTTCGCCAACGGGGAGACGGTCGCCTCGGCGTGGAACGCGACCGTGACCACGAGCGGATCCACCATCAGCGCCCGCAACGCCGCCCATAACGGCTCGCTCGGCGCCGGCGCGGGCACCACGTTCGGGTTCATCGGCTCCGGAACCAGCGGCACCCCCACCCTCGGCTGCGTCGCCGCCTGATCCGACGGCTCGTCGCACCCACTTCGCACATCCCGGCGCCCGGGAGGGGCGGGGCGATCGCCCCGTACCTCCCGGGCGCACTCGTGCCCGCCGGCGGCCGCGGCGAGCGCGACCGGGCTTCCGCACGGCCGATTATGCGCCGGTCCTTTCATGGCGCCGGCACCGCAGTCGACCCCTAGAAAGAAGGCCGATCCCCGCGCCGATATAAATAAGGAAAGCCCGTAACACCACATGTCCGCATACTGTCCACAGAATTCCGGCGGGCCCGGAATTCGTGTGACGTAATAGCATTATTCCTTTTACGCGAGTACCATCCGCAGGCCGATTTTCCCGATCATAGTTCCAAACAAATCAGCCTTTATCGGCATTTGTACGGTTCCTGTCGGTGAACGCCGGGCACTGCAGGGTGATCACATGGATTTCAAGATCCTCGGACCGATCGAGGTCCGCACCTCCCACGGGACCCCGCTCCCGCTCGGGCGGCGCAAACAGCGGGTGCTGCTCGCCGCCCTGCTGCTCAACGCCGGCAGGGCGATCCCGAGCAAACGGATGCTCGACTGGCTGTGGGGCGAACGGGCCCCCGCCGCCGCCGAGTCGAACCTGTACACCTACATCTCCGCGCTGCGCAGGGTGCTCGGCGCCCCGTCCCGCATCGAGGCGGGCTGCAACGGGTACGTGCTGCGGGTCATGCCCGGCGAGGTCGACGTCACGTTGTTCGAGGACCTCGCCGAGCAGGGCCTGCGCGCGCTGTCCGAAGGGCGGCACGACACCGCGCTCGAACGGCTGACCCGGGCCCTCGGCCTGTGGCGCGGCGAGTCCGTCCTGGAGGGGCTGCCCCTGCCCGCACCGCTGCGCGGCGAGGCGGCGCGCCTGGAGCGGCTGCGGGCGGTCGTCCAGGACGCCTCGCTGGAGGCCCGGCGCGCGCTCGGCCGGCACGGCGAGATGCTCGCCGACCTGGAGACCCTCACCAGCAGAGACCCGTTGAACGAGCGCCTCCGGGCACACCTCATGCTGGCCCTGTACCGCTCCGGCCGCCGGGCGGACGCGCTGGCGGCCTACCAGCACGCGCGGGGGGTGCTCGCGGCCGAGCTCGGCATCGACCCCGGCCCGGATCTGCGGCGCATGCACCAGCGGATCCTCGTGGACGACCCCGCCCTGGCGCCGCCCGAGGCGAGCGCCGCCCTCAGGCCTCCCGCCCCGGCGGAGCTGCCCATCGACTGCCGGGCCTTCACCGGCAGGACCGCCGAGATCGCCCGCCTGCGGGCGGCGCTGACCTCGGCCGGTCCGGGCGCGGTCGCGGTCTCGGCGATCACGGGCGCGGCGGGGACCGGCAAGTCGGCGCTGGCCGTGCACGTCGCCCACCAGGTCGCGGACCGCTTCCCGGACGGGCAGCTCTACGTGGACCTGCACGGCTCCACACCCGACGTCGCACCGCTGAACCCCGCCGACGTGCTGGCCCGCCTGCTGCGCTCCCTCGGCGACGACAGGACCGTCCGGCCCGACGTGGACGAGGTGGCGGCGCGGTTCCGTTCGCTGACCGGCGGCAGGCACCTGTTGCTCCTGCTCGACAACGCCTGCGACGCCGCGCAGGTCCGCCCGCTGCTGCCGGCGAGCCCAACCTGCCGGGTGCTGATCACGGCCCGCAGGACGCTCACCTCGTTGGACGCCGTGTCGCATTTTCCCCTCGGCGTCATGACCGAGGACGAGACCTGCATGCTGCTCGGGCACCTGATCGGGCCGGAACGCGTCGCCGCCGACCCGCGGGCGGCGCGCGCCATCGTGCGGCTGTGCGGAGGGCTGCCGCTGGCGGTCCGGATCGCCGCCGCCCGGCTGATCGCCCGGCCGGGCCTGTCGCTGCGCGCCCTGGCGGACCGGCTCGCGGTGGAGGACCACCGCCTGTCCGAACTCCAGACCGACGACCGGGCCGTGCGGCCGTGCTTCATGACGAGCTACCGAAGGCTCGACCCTGAGTCCTCCCGCATGTTCCGGCTGCTCAGCCTGGCCGGCGGCTCGGCCGTCAGCGTCGCGGCCGCCGCGGCCCTGGCCGACCGCACGGAGCCGCGCACCGCCGACCTGCTGGACCGCCTCGCCGACGCGCACCTTCTTGAGGCGTGTGACCAGGACTGGTACGGCATGCACGACCTGCTCCGCCTGTTCGCGCGCGAGCGGGCCCGGGAGGAGGAGACCGAGGAGGACCAGGCGCAGGCCGTGCGGCGGTTGCTGCGCAGCATCTGGTCGCCGCCCGGTCCGCCTGCCCGCGGGGACCGCGAGCGGCTGCGACCGGTGGGCCACCCGGTCCACGGGAAATCCTCCGCGGGAATCGTGAGATCCGACCGATGATCCGCCGCGGCCGATTCCGGCCGCTTTTTCTTTCCGCCGCCCCGCTCCTCCACACCGACCTACACGCGTTCGTGTGGGGTGGGGTGTGGCCGCGTTCACCAGCATTGGCTACGTGCAATTTCCTAGCACGTAAGGGGATGGGCGGAACGTGTCTGAACTGATCGGCCTCGACGCGTGTGAGAACCTCACCGTGAAACAGGTCCAGGACCTGTACAAGAAGTACGTCAGCCGCAGTCAGGTCAATCTCATGACCTCCTTCGGCTTCGGCCGGGAACTCGTCGAGCGCGCGGAGGGCGCCTGGATCTGGACCCGCGACGGGCGGAAGGTCCTCGACGTCACCGGCGGGGTCGGGGTGCTCAACCACGGCCACAACCACCCCCGCATCCTGGAGGCGCGGCGCCGGTTCGCCGAGCGGCGGCGCATGGAGGTGCACAAGGCGTTCTTCTCGCCGTACGTGGCCGCGCTGAGCCACAACATGGCCGAGGTGCTGCCGGGCGACCTGAACATCTCCTACTTCCCGAACTCGGGCGCGGAGGCCAACGAGGGAGCCGTCAAGCTGGCGTACAAGTACCACGAGGGGCGGCGCAACACGATCCTGCGCTCCGACATCAGCTTCCACGGCAAGACCCTCGGCGCGGGGAGCCTGACGGGCTCGGCCGAGAACTCCTTCCGCTTCCCCGGCCTTCCGGGCATCGCCGTGTACCCCTACGGCGACGTCGCGGCCGTCCGCGAGCTGATCGAGAACGCCCGCACTCCGGACGGGAAGTGCGACGTCTACGCGATCATGGCCGAGCCGTACAGCGCGTCGAGCATGCGCTGCTGGTCCGAGGCGGACCTGTACGAGCTGCGGCGGCTCTGCGACGCGAACGACATCATGCTCATCTTCGACGAGGTCTACACGGGGTGGGGCAAGACGGGCAGCCTCTTCTACTTCATGCGCTACCCCGACCTCCTGCCCGACGTCCTCGTGTACTCCAAGTCGCTCGGCGGCGGAAAGGCGTCGATCTCCGGGTACACCGCGCGAGAGCCGGTCTTCCGCAAGGCGTACGACCGTCTCTCCGACGTCATCCTGCACAGCACGACCTACTACGGGTTCGGCGAGGAGACCGTCACCGCCATCGAGGCGATCAACATCGCGATCGAGGAGGACTACCCCGCCAGGGCGCGGCAGATCGAGCGCGTCCTGCGGCCCGGCCTGGAGAACATCGCCAAGCGCCATCACGACGTGGTCGGCCGCGTGAGCGGCGTGGGCGCGCTGTGGGGGGTGTTCCTCGCCGGCGGCCCCAGGATCCTCGACCTGGCCGGCAAGCTCGCGCCCGGCTTCTCCCACGATCCGCGGTTCCGCACCAAGTTGATCACCCTCTCGGTGATCGCGGACCTCTACCGCGAGCACGGCATCGTCTCCTACTACAGCCCGAACGCCGACAATCCCCTCGTCGTCGCGCCGACCCTCGTCATCGAGCCCGAAGAGCTCGAGTTCTTCCTGGAGAGCCTCGACAAGACGCTGTCCAAGGGCCTGCCGCGGCTGCTCAGCCGGTTCGTACGAGAGAAGGTGGGGTCGCGGTGGTCCAGCGGATCGTAGTCACCGGCAGCGCCGGAATGCTCGGCGGCACCCTGGCCCGCCGGCTCGTCGTCGACGGACACGACGTGCTCGGGGTGGACCTGCGCCCGCAGGCCGACCCGCTGCTCGCGGCGCGTCACCGGTGCGGCGACGTACGCGACCTGCGGCTGTTGCGCGAGGCGATGACCGGGGCGGACGTGGTCGTCCACTGCGCCGGCGCGCTGCCGAGCTACCCGGCCGAGCAGATCCACGACCTCATCGTCGGGGGCACCCACACCGTCCTGGAGGCCGCGCGCCTGACCGGCGTGGAGCGGATGGTCCACATCTCCTCCACGGCCGTGTACGGGCTGCCGACGCTCGTCCCCACCCCGGAGGACCACCCGCGCGAGCCGGTCGATCCCTACACGAGGGCGAAGGCCGAGGCGGAGGAACTGGCCGAGAAGTACCGTGCCGGGGGAATGTGCCTGCCCATCCTGCGCCCCAAGACCTTCCTCGGCCCCGGCCGGATGGGCCTGTTCGCGATGCTCTTCGAATGGGCCGAGGAGGGGCGCAACTTCCCCGTCCTCGGCAAGGGCGACAAGCGCGTGCAGATGTTCGCCGTCGAGGACCTGGTGGACGCCATCGTCGGCGTCCTCGACGCGCCGGCCGACGTCGCCAACGACACCTACAACCTGGCGGCCGCCGAGTTCGGCACGCTGCGCGAGGACTTCCAGGCGGTGCTCGACGCGGCCGGCCACGGCAGGCGGGTCGTCTCGGTGCCCGCCGGCCCGGCCCTGGCCGGGCTCCGGCTGCTGGAACGCACCCGGCTGTCCCCGGTGTACGGACGGCTGGTGCGCAAGCTGCTCGCCGACTCCTACGTCAGCATCGACAAGGCCCGCGAACGGCTCGGCTTCCGCCCACGACTGTCCAACCGGGACGCCATCCTCCGTACGTACGCGTGGTGGCGGGAGCAGCGCGCGGCCGGGTCGGCGCGCGGCGCGGGCCAGACGAGCCGCGACGCGTGGCGGCAGGGCGCGCTGTCGCTGGCGAGAGTCTTCTTCTGAGCTGACGGGGAGAGCATGCGCGTCGTCGAATCGGCAGACCTTCCGGGCAGCCCGGAGCGTCCGCACCAGGCGCAGGACCGGGTCGTACGGACCCGGAGCCGCCTCGTCGCGGACCTCGCCGGCCTGATCCGCCCGTCCCACGCGGCCAAGGCGATCCTCCTCGTCCCCGTGGCGCTCATCGGCGCCCCCGCCTACGGCCTGGCCGAGGTGACGGGCGTCGTCTCGGCCACGGTGGCCTTCATCGTCGCCTCGGCCGCCGTCTACATCGGCAACGACATCGCCGACCGGCACCGCGACCGGCACCATCCCGTCAAGCGCCACCGTCCCATCGCGGCCGGCCGGGTGGGCGTGGTGACCGCGGGCGCCTGCTGCGCCGTCCTGCTGGCGCTGCTCGCCGTGATCGTCGCCCAGGCCCCGGCGTCGTACTGGCCGGTGCTGGTGTATCTCCTGCTCAACATCGCCTACAGTCGCATCCTCAAGCACCTGCCGCTCATCGACGTGGGGACGGTGGCGGCCGGCTTCGTCCTGCGCGTCGTGCAGGGGTTCGAGGTGACCGGAGGCCGGGCGCCCGCCTGGCTGCTGATCACCGTGTTCTCGATGTCCCTGCTGCTGCTGCTCGGCAAGCGCCGCCAGGAACTGCTGCACGGCGGATCCGTCCACCGGCCCGCGCTGCGCGGCTACTCGATGGAGCTGACCAACTGGCTGCTCCAGATCGCCTCCGTGCTCGCCCTCGTCTCCGGCCTGATGTACCTGCGTGACGAGGGGCCGTTCGGACCCCAGCACGGTCAGACGGCGATGATGCTGTCCACGCCGTTCGCGCTGTTCGCGCTGTTCCGCTACCTGCAGATCCAGCTGATGGACAAGGAGGGCGGCGACCCGGTCCGCATCCTGCTGCGCGACCGCGTCATGGTCGCGAACTCGATGGTGTGGGCCGCGACCCTGGGTGTGACGCTCGCGCTCGTCCACCACCCGTCCCTGGCGGCCGCCCTCTCGTGGTGAGAGCGACATGGAGCGACATGGAGCGACATGGAAGGAAGCCGATGGACGTCCGCTTGCTGGGACCGGTCGAGGTGACCCTGGACGGCCGCCGCGTCCCCCTGGGGCCGCCACAGCGGCACGCGGTGCTGGCCGCACTCGCGGTCGACGCCGACCGTCCCGTGTCGCTCCGTACGATGATCGAGCGGGTCTGGGACGACCCGCCCGATCGGGCGACCGATTCGCTGTACGCCCACATAGCCCGGCTGCGGCAGGCGCTGACCGGGACCGGGGTCGGCATCGCGCGCCGCGGCGGCGGGTACGCGCTCGAGGTCGACCCCGAGCGGGTGGACGCCCACCGGTTCCGCCGGCTGACCAGGCAGGCGCAGAACGCCCGGGACGACACCGTACGGGCCGCGCTGCTCGCCGAGGCCATGGAGCTGTGGCGCGGCGCGCCGCTGACCGGCGTCCCGGGCGACTGGGCGGCCCGCATGCGGTACAGCATCGAGCAGCAGTTCGTCGGCGCCCTCGCCACCTGGGCCCAGGCGCACCTGCGCCAGGGCCGCCCCGACATGGTGGTCGCCGAGCTCACCCCGCTGGTGCCGCATTACCCGCTCGCGGAGCCCCTCGCGAACATGCTGATGCGCGGCCTGTGGGCCCTCGGCCGCACCGCGGAGGCGGTCGCCCTGTACGCCCGTCTGCGCGGGTATCTCGCCGACCGCCTGGGCGTCGAGCCGGGCCCCGAACTGCGCGCGCTGCACCTGCGGATGCTGCGCGGCGACGCGGAACCGCTCGTGCGGACGGGCCTGCGGGCTCAGCCGCGCGACCTGCTGCTGGCCCAGGTCAGCGAGTCAGTGAGATGACCAGACGCTGGCCGCTGTGGTCGGACTGGCCGTCGGAGGGCACCAGCCGATACTCGTGTACGGCGACCTCCGGGCTGGTGAACGCCCAGTCGATCCGCCACAGGGGCCACCGCTCGTCCCAGGTGGCGGGGTAGAGCGAGTCCATCGCGGGGGCGGCGTCGGTCAGCCGCCGTGGCAGCAGGCGCATGATGCCCATGGCCGGGGAGGCGTTGAAGTCCCCGGCCAGGAAGGCCGGCAGCGGGTTCGCCCGGACGTCGGCCGCGAGCGCGCGGAGGTTGGCCTCGCGCGCCTCGTGCTGGGTGCGGTTGAGGCGGCGGGGGTCGAGGCCCGGCGGCGACGAGTCGACGGGCGTGTTGATGTGCGCGTTGTAGAACGAGACCGTCCTGCCGCCGACGCGCAGGTCCGTGCGCAGCGTCTTCACCGTGTGGAAGCCGGGCCAGCCGGAGCCGGGCGGCACGGGCGTGTCGCGGCCGTCATCGAGCCACGGGCGCAGGTCGAGGCCGCGCTGCGCGACGATCGGGAAGCGCGACAGCGTCACCAGCTCGCTCACCGTGGCGACGTGGTAGCCCGGGAACTCGCGGCGCAGCCTGTCGAGGTCGTTCACCCGGATCGGCCGGGAGTCGGCGCCGAAATAGACGTACTCCTGCAGCAGGAGCACGTCGGCGTGCTGGGCCCGCAGATAGCGGTAGAAACCCTCGACGTCCCGCCTGGGCGTGCCGGTGGGCGGGGGCATCGGCTGTCCGCCCGCCGCCGGCTGGTCCCAATACCAGGTGTTCCAGGAGAACACGCTGATCGCGTCCGGCGGAGCGGGGGCCGCGCGGTGCCACAGCGAGGCGAGGTTGAGCCCGCCGGCGCCCCCGCCCAGCACCAGTGACACCAGAGCCATCGCGAGAGCCGTACGGCGTGCGCGGCGCGCCACCGCGACCGCGGCGAGCAGCACCACGGGCACGGCCGCGAACGCCAGCGGCGGGACGAGCTCGGGGACCTGCCACCACCAGACCCGGCCGGACAGCGCGCGGTGCAGCCCCGCGAACATCAGCCAGGCCGCCGCCGCCGGCATCACCACCGGGATCCTCCGGCGGGCCCTCGGAGCGCCCAGGGACCCGCCCGGTCGCGTCGCGACCCGTGTGCCGCCGGTCATGCGCCGCGCCCCGTGCCGGAGCGCGGCGCGACGGGCACGGCGAGCGCCGTCACACGGCCTCCCCGAGGGCCGGGGAGCGCACGGGCAGGTCGGGGTCGTAGAGCCGGCGGAACCTCGCCGAGCACAGCCAGCGCGCGGCTCCGGCGGCCACACCGGCCGCGATGGTCACGTTCACCAGGAAGTGCACGGCGCCGAAGTAGAGCAGGAACAGCGGGCCGCGCCGGCGCAGCACGAAGCGGTACATGCCGAGGTCGGCCGCGACCGACGCGGCCAGGGCGAGGGCCGGGAGCGCGGCGCCGGCCGCCCCGAGCGGCACCGCCACCGGTATCGCGGCCAGCGCCGCCAGCGCGGCGAGGCTGCCGCCGGCCCTGCTGGAGGTCTCGAACCCGCGGGCGAACCGGCGCCGCCGCGCGTACAGCGGAACCCGGGCGCGGCCACGCCGGTACAGCTTGCGCAGCAGGCCGGGCAGTTCGTGGTCGTGGTCGTGCCGCGAGCGGATCGCCGACGTGAGCACCATCCTGTATCGCTGGGTGAGGCGGTGGCCGTAGTCGACCTCCTCGGTCTCGCGCAGCTGGGTGTTGAACGGCCCGATCTCGTCGAATACACGGCGGGGCATCGCCATGAGCGCCGGGAACAGGAACGAGATGGGCCCCTCGGAGCTCGCCGTCCAGTAGTGGTACTGCAGCGCGCGGTATTCCTCGACGAGACTGTGACGGATCAGCGGCTCGGGGTCGTGGATGCTGCACACCGCCCCCAGTCGCGGATCGGCGGCGAGCATGCCCACGGCGACCTCGACGGCGTCGGGATAGGCGGCCACGTCGGAGTCCACGAACACCAGGATTTCACCACGGGCGTGCGCGGCGCCCAGGTTTCGCGCCCCCGCCACCCCCATGTTGCGTTCCGTACGGACGACTCGGACGCCGAGCCGCCGCGCGACCTCGACCGAGTCGTCGGTGCTGCCGTCGTCCACCACGATCAGCTCGATCGCCCGGTAGGTCTGCGCCTGCATCGCCCGCAGGCACAGCTCCAGGGAGGCGGCGTAGTTGTAGTTGGGCACGATCACGGAGACCAGCGGCGAGTGTTCGGTCATGTCACGCCTCCACCGACGCGGAGCGGGCGGGGATGTCGTAGGTACGGCGGAACCGGCTGGACAGGACGCACTGGGCGACGCCGGCGAACACGGCCACCGCGACGGTGACGTTCACCAGGAAGTGCACCGCGGCGAAGTAGAGCGTGAACCGGGCGCCGGCGTAGCCCAGGACGAAGCGGTACATGCCCAGGTCCGACGCGATCGATGCGGCCAGCAGCGCGACCGGCGCCACCAGCCAGACCGGCCCGAGCAGCAGCGGCAGCGGGGCGCAGAGCACGGCGAACAGGGCGGCGAGCGAGCCCCAGCCCCGGCTGCTCTGGGCCGGGCCGCCGTTGAAGTCCGGGCGGCGCAGGTACAGCGGGATGTGCAGGCGGGCGCGGTGGAAGAACTTCGACAGCACCACGCCGAGCCTGTCGTCGTGGTCGTGCCTGCCCCTGATCCGGTTGTCCAGCACGATGCGGTACCGCTGCGTGATCCGGTGGCCGTACTCCGCGTTCTCGCTGTGCCGCAAGGCCGGGTTCAGCGGGCCGACCTCGCGGAAGACCTCCGTCCGCATGGCGAACAGCGCGGAGTAGATGGTGGTGATCTCGCCCTCGTCGCCGGAGATCCAGTAGTGCAGCTGGAGGCTGCGGTACCGCTCCACCCGGCTGTCCGGGATCAGCGGCTCCGGGTCGTAGGTGCCGCACACCACTCCCAGCGTGGGGTCGGAGGTGAGCAGGTCCACCGTGTGCTCGACCACGTCCTCGGCCAGGGCGAGGTCGGAGTCGAGGAAGAACAGCACGTCCCCGCGCGCGTACTCCACGCCGAGGTTGCGCGCCGCCGGAGCGCCGATGTTGGTCTCGGTCTCCACGACCCGCACCCCGTGCCGGTGCGCGATCTCCACCGAGTCGTCGGTGCTGCGGTCGTCGACGACGATCACTTCGATGTGCGGATAGGTCTGCCGCTCCAGTGCGCTCAGGCACAGGTCGAGCGTGCGGGCGTAGTTGTAGTTCGGCACGATGACCGAGACCAGCGGGCGTACCTGTGACGTCATCGGTGTCCTCCTCGCCTCGTACGGCGCAGCAGCAACGGCAGAGGCCGGCCGAGGCCGCTCCTGGTGAAGTCCGTGGCGCCGTTCACCCGGGGGAACGGCTCGTCCGGAACCGGGACCCCGAGGAACTCGCACAGTGGGTTCCAGCCGTCGGCGGCGTCGAAGACGAGCAGCCGCTCGGCCGGGATTGCGGCGATCACCCTGGCCGCGTGCTCCTCGAACAGCCGGATGGCCCGTTCGCGTTCGCGGTCGGCGGGTGTCGCGAAGGTCCGCGCGTCGAGGGTCGTGTCGACCATCCTGACGAACGCGGCGAGGTCGGTGCCGAGCAGGGACGACAGCAGGACGGCGGCCCGGCCCGGCAGCGACTCGATGCGCCGCCGCTGGGCGAACAGCGTCCGCCGCATGCTCTCCAGCCAGCGGTCCGGGTCACGCGTGGTGAGGATGACCTTGGCCTTCGGGTAGTGCTCGGCGAGCTGCCGCCAGTAGATCGAGGTCGGGCCGTCCACGCACGACTCGTAGCCGACGAGCAGATGGTCCCAGTCCGCCTCGCGGGCCGTTGCGGCGGCGAGCCAGCTCCTGATCTGCCACGGGCGGGTGAACACGTCCACCATGTGATGGCACGGCCCGAAGCCGAGCCGCTCCAGCGCGGTCTTGAGGGAGAGCGTCCCCGTCCGGCCGAAGCCGGTGCCGATGACCTGCATGGCCGTTCAATCCTGGGCCGCGAGCATCTGGGCGGGCTTCTCCAGGCGGGAAAGGGCGAGACGCTGCAGGACGCCCACCGCTCCGCCGAGGGCGCCGGTGAAGGTGACGGCGAGGTGCACGCCGGAGAAGTAGACGCCGAACGCGGTCCCCCGCTGGGCGAAGGCGAAGCGGTGGGTGCCGGCGTCCAGGGCCGCGGCGGCGGCGACGAGCGCGGGTGACACGAGCGCCCCGGCCCGGCCCGCCACCATGGGCAGGGCGAGCGCGGGGACCGCGGCGAGCAGCAGGACGCCGCCGACCGCGCGGGGCACCGAGTCGCCGGGCGTCTCGCCCTGGTGCCAGTCGAGGGCGCTGAGGCGGGCGCGGCGGAACACCTTGCGCAGGATCGTCCGTACGGTCGGGTCGTGGTCCTTCCTGCCGCGGATCGCGTCGCTGAGCTTCACCTGGTGGGACCGCGTCACGCGGATGCGGTAGTCGGAGGAGACGGTCTCGCGCAGGCGGGGGTCGAAGGGACCGACCTCGGCGAACACCTTGGCCGGTACGGCGAGCACGGACGCGTGCAGCTCCAGGGTGGGCCGGTGGGCGGGCATCCACCAGCGGTGCATCTGCACGGCGCGATACTGGGAGGCCAGGCTCTGGGACACCAGCGACTCGGGCCGCAGGACACCGCCCAGCGCGCCGATCTCCGGGTGGGACTCCAGTATCCGCACCGCGTTCTCCACGGCGTCGGGGTCGAGCGCGATGTCGGCGTCGAGGAAGAACAGGATGTCTCCGGTGGCGTGCTCGGCGCCGAGGTTGCGCGCGGGGGTCGGGCCGCCGTTGACGTGGGTGCGCACCACCGTGACGCCCTTCGATTCGGCCACCCGTGCCGCGTCCTCGGTGCCGCAGTCGTCCACCACGATGACCTCGATGTGTGGATAGGTCTGCTCCTTCACCGCGTCGAGGCAGAGTCGCAGTACGTCGGACCGGTTGTAGCTGGGGATGATGACCGAGACGAGCGGATGGTCCTGATTCATGATGTGCTCCAGAGGCCGGAGGTCGTCGGTTCCGAAACGTGCATGTCAGACCTCGTGTTCGGCACACGCTAGGCACGGCGGCTTGTCCCAATCTTGTCGCCTACGTGCGGGCCGGCCGCGCCTCCCGCCGTCGGCGGCCGACAAGGATGCGACAAGGAGCGCTCAGTAGGTTCGTCGCCGGTCCCCCCACCGAGGATGGTGTCGATTGATGAGCGATCGGGACGCCCTGATCGAGGAGCAGTCCATCCCCGCCCAGTCCGTCCCCGCCCAGTCCGAGCCCGGGACGGGCTGGGCGGCACGTGTCCGCCGATTCGTCCGCCCCCGGCGGCGCTGGTGCCTGGGCACCAGGCTGGTCGTGACCGCCACCGTGGCGTGGCTGCTCTTCGTGGTCTGCCACCTGCTGGCGAGCGGGCGCACGTCGCTGTGGGCGCCGCTCGAGCTGATCCCGCCGCTGCTGTTCCTGGCGGTCCCCGCGTCGCTGATGATCGTGGCGCCACTGGCCCGGCCGGTCCGCTGGCGGATCATGTCGCTGCTGGTGGTCGCCGCGGTGCTCGGCGCCGGGCGGAGCGGGGTCAACTACGCCACGCTCTGGTACACCCCGCCGCCCGCCCGCCCCGGGGCCATCACCGTCGTCGCCTGGAACACCGAGTTCTGGGACCAGGACCTGCGCACCTCCGACGGCACCGCGTTCTCGCCCGGGTTCTACGACTACCTCCACACACTGGACGCCGACGTCTACCTGCTCGCGGAGTACCTGCACAGGGACATGCGCCCGGTGCAGCGCTGGACGGGTGACCTGGCGCTGCGCATCGACAAGCTGGCGGAGCTGCGCCGCGAGTTCCCCGGCTGGCACGTCGCGGTCTCCGGCGAGCAGATCACGCTCTCGCGGTTCCCCATCACCGCGCACCGCGGCCTCGACATGCGCCCGTGGTTGCCGGCCGACCAGAAGGAGATCCCCGAAGTCCTCCGGCACTGGCCGGAGGGGTACACGGTCGAGACGCTGCGCACCGACATCGACGTGAACGGCACCGTCGTCTCCTTCTACGACGCGCAGGTCTCCCAGCCCCCGCTCGAATGGCGGCTGTACGACGCCGAGTCCCGCGACGTCAACGAGAGCCGGACCCTCCGCCGGGAGGCGAGCTACCACGCCATCAGCGCGGACATCGCGGCCAACCCCAATCCCGTGGTGCTCGCCGGCGACCTGAACACCTCCCCGGCCATGGGCATCCGCCGCCTGCTCCCCGAGGGGCTGGTCGACTGGACGCCCGCGCTCTCGTCCCTCTACCCGGCGACCTACCTGTCGGGGACCGCCGAGCTGTGGCGGATCGACTGGCTCTTCACCACCCCCGACGTGGCGGTGCACGACTACGAGCTGCCCGGCGCCGAGGAGCAGTCCGATCACCGGGCCCAGCGCATGCTCATGTCGGTGTCCTGACCGTCGCGGGCCCTGCAGACGACCCTGCAGACGACCCCGCGGACGATCCTGCCGACGACCTGACCGACGAGAGGAACCGGACATGTCCGACGAGCCGATGTGGCGTGATGACGTCGCGGTCATCGTGCCGAACTACAACAAGAGGAAGACCCTGCGCGCCTGCCTGGAGTCGGTGTACGCGCAGACCTACCGGCCCGCCGAGGTCATCGTCGTCGACGACGTCAGCACCGACGGCTCGCTGGAGATAGCGCGGGACTTCCCGTGCACGATCGTCGAGTCGCCGTACAACGGGGGGCCCGCGGTGGCCCGCAACCTCGGGGTGGCGAGGAGCTCGGCGCCGCTGCTGTTCTTCGTCGACTCCGACACGGCACTCGCGCCGGACGCGATCCGCAACGCGGTGCAGGAGTACCGGAACACCCCGGACTGCGGCATGGTGCAGGGCATCTACGACGCCGATCCGCTGTACGACGACGGCCCGGTCGAGCGCTACCGGGTGCTGTGCGAGCACTACGAGCGCAGCCAGACCACGGCGACGTTCCTGTCCTGCACGCTGATCCCGCGCCATGTCTTCGAGGAGGCGGGACGGCTCGACGAGCGGCTGCGCGACGGCGAGGACTTCGAGTTCGGCACGCGTGTCCCGGCCCGCTACCGGCTGGTGGTGACCACCTCGGTGGTGACGAAGGCCGACGACGAGGACAAGTTCTGGGGATGCCTCGTGGAGCGGTTCGTCCGGTCGACCACGCTACCGGTGATCATGGTGCGTGCCCGCCGGCTGCGTGACGAGGGGAAGGTGGGCTTCCAGCTCAACATGATCGGGACGGGCCAGCACAAACGCCGCAAGCCTCCCCGAGTGTCGTCCGCGTCCGCGACGGCCACCTTCCTCACCCTGCCGCTCGCTCTCCTCAGCCCCTGGATGCTGGTCGTGCCGGCGGCGACGCTCGGGGTGTTCCTGAGGATGAACGGCAGGTTCATCGGCTTCGCCCGCCGTCACGGGGGCGTCCGCTTCGCGTTGTGGGTCGCCTGGATGCAGCTCTGCTTCCACACCGCGTTCTTCCTCGGCGCCTGCGTGGGGCTCGTACGCGTCGCCTACGAGCTGGGCCGCAGGCAGGGAGAGCCGGTCAGGACGGGCCTGTCGCCGGTGCCGTCGAGCGGCGCGCCCGAGTGAGGGCGATCAGGCTCCCCCGGCTGCCACGCCCGGTCCGGCGGGCGCTGGTGGCCGCGTTCGTCCTCGTCGCCGTGGGCGCGATCGCGCTGACGCTGAGCCGGCTGGACTGGGGCGTGGTCGCCGTCCTGTTCGCCCGGCGCGACGCCGGGCAGATCGTTCTCCTGCTGGGCGGCGCGCTGCTGGCGAGCATGGCGGGACTGTCGTTCGGGTTCCTCGCCTGGCGTGTCGTGCTGCTGGAGAGCGGCCCCCCGGTCAGCGAACCGCGGGTGGTGCGGATCTTCTTCGTCGGCTTCCTGTCCAAGTACGTCCCCGGGCGGGTGCCCGGCATGATCGCGATCACCAAGGTGGCCACGGCCAACGGCGTCGGTTTCGGCCGGCTGATGAGCACCGCCGCGCTCGTCATGAGCCTGGTGCTGCTGAGCGGGTTCACGGTCGGGCTGCTCGCGGGCGTGCAGATGCTGGGCGCCCGGGCGGCCTGGCTCGCGGGCGCCGCCGTGCTGATCGTGCTCGTCCTGGTGCGCCCGCAGATCGTCAACCGGGGCTCGGCTCTGCTGCTGCGGCTGCTGCGCCGGCCCTCGGCGGCCAGTGCCGTCTCGGTCCGGGGAGTGCGGCTCGCGGTCGCCTGGCAGAGCCTGTCCTGGGTGGTCACCGGGCTGCACCTGTGGCCCCTGGCCATCGCGGTGGGCGCGCCCCCGTCGCGCTCCCTCGCCCTGTGCGTCGGCGCGTTCACGCTCGCCACGACGATCGGCATCGCCAGCGTGTTCATCCCCGACGGCATCGGTGTCCGCGAGGCGGTGCTGGCGGCCGCGCTCGCCCTGGTGCTCCCCGCCCCCGCCGCCGCGGTGGTGGCCCTGGCCAGCCGCCTGGTCTCCACCGTCAGCGAGGTCGTCCTCGGCGCGGCCGCCCTCACCGCCGCCGAATATTTCATCCGCCGCAAGCCGCGAAGTTTCTCTGGTCTCCAAACTTTTGACGGCGAATCCGCTGGTGTGTGAGCCTTCCCGTCCTGGAGCGGCAACACCGACCCGATCCTGGACATGACGGTCAACTTCGACCCGAAGCAGCTCACCACCTTCGGCACGAGGGTCTTCAACGGCGCCAACGGCATCAAGGCGACCGCCAAGGAGGCGTCGATCTACAGCGGCAGCAGCCCCTCGCCGTCGCCCAGCGCCTCGCCGTCGACGTCGCCGTCTCCGAGCCCGTCCCCGTCCAAGTCGCCGTCCCCTTCGCCGTCCGCGAGCGTCTCGCCCCGGCCCGGCGGCTGCTCCGCCACCTACCAGGTGGTGGGCCAGTGGGGCGGCGGATTCCAGGCCGAGGTCAAGGTCACCGCGGGCAGCTCGGCGATCAAGGGCTGGACGGTGACGTGGACCTTCGCCAACGGCCAGACCGTCACCAACGCCTGGAACGCGACGGTCAGCAGCAGCGGGGCGAGCGTGACCGCCCGCAACATGAGCTACAACGGCGGCCTCGGCGCCGGAGCCGGCACGACCTTCGGGTTCCTCGGGTCATGGAACGGCGGCAACAGCGTCCCCACGCTGTCCTGCGCCGCGAGCTGATCGGATACACGGTGCGGGCCGGGCGCGGCGTGCGCCCGGCCCGCGACCGTGTGGTGGGGTGTGGGCCCACCCACCCGGTCAACGCCCGGATGACCGGAGAATCTGAAATCAGTCGATCCCCGCGCGACCTGCCGAAAGACGACCGGACCGTCCTCATGGCGCGGATTGCCCCGAATGGAGTCGGTCTATATGGGGAAGGTCTCCACAATCCCTCGGAAGTGACACGGTTTGGCAACAAATTGCCGGTCACTTCCGTCGGATATCGGGGCAGGGCGCTCCGATACGACCGCCGCCGTTCGGCGGCGACCATCGGATCGACGATACGGAGGAACGGTGATGCCGACCAACCCCCACCACCCGAGAAAAGGACTGTGGTCCCGATCGGGTGGGCCACGCCGGCGTGTCTCCCCACCTATGATCCTCGCGACCGCGTTCGTGCTGACCGCGGCGGGCGGCGCCGGGGCGTCCGCGGCCTCCGCCGCCACACCCGTCAATCCGCCGCCCGAGACGTCCGAGCCCGTCGTGACGGCCACCGTCACGATCACGCCGACGGCCGGCCCGGCGGAGGCCGCCACCGGCGCCCCCGCGGCGACCCCCACCACCGAGGTCCCCCTGGTGGGCCCGTTCCTCGGCGCGCTGCACGGCGAGGTGGTCGTGCCCACCAAGGACGGGTGCGGCACCGTCACCGTCTTCACCCAGACCGGGCAGGCCGTCGCCGTGGCGGAGGACTCGATCACCATCCGCAGCCAGGACGGCTTCGAGCGGTCGTACGCGATCGCCGACTCCACGCGGGTGTTCACCGGGCGCCGCGGCGGCGAGATCCGGCAGGACGCCTGGGTTTCGGTGGTCGCGGCCGCGCAGCCCGCCCCGCAGAGCCCCGCCCCGCAGAGCCCGGCCCCGCCGCCGACCGATACGCCGACGCCACCGGACAGCACGCCGACCCCGCCGACCGAGGGCACGCCGACCGAGGGCACGCCGACCCCGCCCGGCAACACCCCGACTCCTCCGGCCGAGGGCACCCCGACTCCTCCGGTAAGCACGCCGACGCCGCCCGATGGCACCGCGGCTCCCTCCCAGGGCACGCCCGCGCCACCCGCGGACTCCCCCACTCCCCTTCCGGGCGGGACGGACTCCGTTCCTCCGCCCATCGAGGAGACGACGCCCGCCGCCCCGCAGGGGGAGACGGCGGCGGCCGCCTACGTCTTCGACCTCTCCCGGCCGGGCAAGCGGCTGTGGTACCACGGCAAGAGCACGCCGTACTCCCTGCAGTGGCGCTCCGGGAAGCCCGTCTGGCGCACCCCCAAGCCCTGCCCGACGCCGACGCTCATCCCCACCGAGCCGCCGGCCGCCACACCCGAGCCGACCGCGACCCCTACGGAGACCACAACTCCCAGCCCTGAGCCGACGCCCGCGGACACCCCGACCCCGAGTCCCGCGTCCTGATCACGTGTTGGCCGGCCCTCGCATCACCGGCGAGGGCCGGCCTTTCTCTGCCTCACTCAGCGGCACTTGTTGCGAAGTATTCGCAATAACAAGAGACTGGCAACAAGTACGTCGCGAGGTCCAGCACTGGGCCCTTTCCTTGAGGACGTCCATGGGTGAGCAGGGGGATCGGGCCGGGTCACCGCTGCGCCAGATACTTGCGCTCGCCGTGCCCGCGCTCGGGGTCCTGGCCGCCGAGCCGCTCTACCTGCTGGTCAACACGGCCGTGGTCGGCCGTCTCGGCGCGGTGCCGCTCGCGGGGCTGTCGGTCGGCGGGATCGTGCTGGCGCAGATCGCCTCGCAGATGACGTTCCTGTCCTTCGGCACGACCGCACGCGCGGCCCGGCTGTACGGCGCCGGCCGCCGGGCCGACGCCGTGGCCGAGGGGGTGCAGGCGACCTGGCTAGGCGCGGTCGTGGGGCTGGTGATCACCCTGGCGGGACAGCTGCTCGCCGCACCGGCCGCCGGCCTGCTCGCCGGTGAGGGCCCGGTCGCCGACGCCGCGGTGAGCTGGCTGCGGATCGCCCTGCTCGGCGCGCCGCTGATCCTGGTCACGATGGCCGGCAACGGTTGGATGCGCGGCGTCCAGGACATGCGGCGCCCGCTGCGCTACGTGCTCCTCGGCAACGGGATCTCCGCGGTGATCTGCCCGGTGCTGGTGTACGGGCTCGGCTGGGGGATCAACGGCTCCGCGGTCGCCAACGTGGTCGCGCAGCTGATCTCCGCGAGCCTGTTCGTGCGGGCGCTGGCGGCCGAGGGCGTGCCGCTCGCCCCGGGTCCGGCCGCGATTCGCGCGCAGCTCGGCATGGCGCGTGACCTGGTGGTGCTCGGCCTGGCCTTCCAGACGTGCTGGGTGTCGGCGACCGCGGTCGCCGCCCGCACCTCCGCCGCGGCGGCCGGCGCCCACCAGGTGGTGTTCCAGCTGTGGATGTTCCTGGCCTTCGTCCTGGACGCGCTGGCCATCGCCGCCCAGGCGCTGGTCGGGGCCGCGCTCGGCGCGGACGACGCGGCGCGGGCGCGCCGCCTGGCCTGGCGGGTGACCGGCTGCGGGCTGGTCTTCGGGAGCCTGCTCGGCGTGGTGTTCGCGGCGCTGGCCGGGTCCCTGCCCCACGTGTTCACCACCGACGCCACGGTGCTGGCCGAGATGCCGCGGGCGTGGTGGTTCTTCGTCGTCCTGCAGCCGATCGGCGGCGTCGTGTTCGCCTTGGACGGAGTGCTGCTCGGCGCCGGCGACGCGGCCTACCTGCGTACCGCGACGGTGAGCGGGGCGGTGCTGGGGTTCCTGCCGGTGGTGTGGGCGTCGCTCAGATTCGGCTGGGGACTGGTGGGCATCTGGTCGGGGTTGTCGGCCTTCCTCCTGATCCGGATGGTCGCCTCGCTGGCCAGACTGCGGTCCGGCCGCTGGGCGGTGCTCGGCGCCGAACGCTGACCCGCCGCGCGGTCCACGAGAGTCGTGCGAACCGTCCGGAGACCGGTTCTCCTCCCCCGATCGCCGGCGAACACCGGCCTCGTTTCCTAGCATGGTCACCCGACGCAACGGGAGATCGACAGGAGCGGGACATCAGCGGCGACGGCCTTTTTCACATCGACGAGAACAACGGCCTCGTGGCGATGCGCGTGGCACCGTACGAAGCCGAAGAGGTGCTGCAGGAGTTGCTCGCCACCCATCCGGACCTGCTCGCCGGCGGGCAGATGACCCCCGATGTTCCTCGCCGCCGGCTGCTGAGATCGGCCAGGACCCGCAGGACGCGATCGGCCGGCTCTGCGGCGACGCGATGATCACCCTGGACGAGTTCTTCATCAGGGTCGCGGACAATCTGCGCACGGGCCGGATACGGATGGTCTTCGTCGCCGACGTCGTCCCCGACGAGCTCCGCCGGATCGTGGAATTCCTCAACGAGCAGATGAACCCGGCCGAGGTGCTCGCGGTGGAGGTCAAGCAGTACCTCGCGGAGGGCTACCCCGGAAAGACGCTCGTTCCGGTCGTCTACGGACGCACCGCCGCCGCTTCCGTGAAGACCGCTCCGCAGCGGCCCAACCTGCAGGAGATGCGGGACAGCGCCGACGACCATGTGCGTGAGCTGTGGGATCGGCTCGAACAGTGGACACGGCAGCAGGGGCGTGCGCTGCAGAACGCGCCGAGCGGGGTCCGCGTGCTGAGCCGGAGCGGCCTGCGGATAGTCCAGCTCTACCCGGTGGACAAGGTCCTCTGCTTCAACCTCGAACCCATGCGGCATCGGGGGCATGAATCGCTGGCCACGTCCTGCCTCGAATCCCTGCAGGCCCTCACCGCGAAGGCTCTGACCACGGCCTACCCCAGCGTCCCGGCGCGCGACGTCGTGACCCGCTGGGATCACGTCGAGGTGCTGCTCGACCGGCTCTCGGACCTCTGACCGCTGCGAGCACGGACGGGACGGGGGCGGCGGCCCTCCACGGGAGGAGGGAGGGCCGCCGCCCGGCTCCGGTACCGATCAGGTGTGGGTGAGGAGGACGTTCCCCTCGCCGCTCTTCCTGATCACGATGACCGCGTAGACGCCGGTCACCTTCGGGTCCGCGATGGTGACCCGCTCGGCCTTGTTCGGTCCGCCGCTCGCCGAGCGCCGCGCGGCGGACCGCGGCAGGCCCCATCGATTGGCGTCCGGCGCCATGACGAACAGGTCGACGTCCTGGCCGTTCCGGGGGACGATGTTGATCGTCGAGGGCACGCCCTTCTCGATCCAGGTCGTACGGATCTCCACCAGGCGGTCGGCGCCCATGCCGAACTCCATGGGCGTGCCCTTCTCCAGGTCGCCGTCGGGCGCCTGCGCCGCCTCCGTCACGAACTCCTGGTAGTCGGTGTCGGAAGTCGCGGCGACGGAGAAGAGCTGGTCCTGCGGGGTGGGCTGCACGGCCACGAAGTCCGGGCCCGAGCTGCCCCATTCGGAACTGGCGACCGCGTCGTTCGGAGCGCCGACGGGCGTCACCCGCATGTCGACGTCCGCGCCGCCGGCCCCCGAGGTGGCCGTAGTGACGACGGACCAGCTGCCGGCGGTGGTGAGGAAGTCCTGCGTGTACGGCAGGTTGGCGGGCCGGTACGCCGCCTTCCTGTCGTTGAGGATCTCGGAGTAGTCGGGAAGCACGGTGTTGTGGAACAGGACGTCGTCCGCGGCGGGCCGGTCCCGGGCCTCCAGCTGACCGAGGAACTGGTGGATGTCGTCCGCCCGCGCCTTCCTGAAGGCGGTCACGATCGCCGCGGGGCCCAGGCTGGAGGTGTCCCAGTACTTCTCGTTGCGCACTCCGGAGTCCCCGAGGTCGACGAGGACGCCGGCCACTCTGCCCTCGACCCTGTCGCCGTCGCCGTTCGGCCAGCCCTCGGTGAACCACCGCGGGCTCTCCAGGTCGACCGAGGCCTCGGTGCCCCAGCGATAGTGGGTGTCGTCGTAGACCTGGAGCGCCACCCAGTCGGCCCACCCCTCGGTCCAGGCGCAACCCGGCGTAGTGATCTTCTGGGCCCAGTGGACCTGGCAGGAGGGGTCGACGGGCGGCATGCCGTTGTAGGTGTAGTCCATGATGAAGTGCCCCAGCTCGTGGGCGACCGTCATCTTCCTCAGCTGGGCCGGCGCGTCCAGATGGACCTCGAAGCGGTTCGGGCATTGGACGTCGCCCCCGCCGGAACAGTAGTAGGACCCGCCGAGCAGGTCGGGCGCCCACAGGATGCGTAGGGACCGGCAGTTCGCCTCGCCGGGCTTCCAGCAGTCGTTCCCGGGCACGCCGAGCCAGCCCGTGTACGCCTTCCAGGTCGCGTACGCCGAGGTGAAGACGCGGAACGCGCCTTCGAGCGGGCTGCCGCGCCCGGACTCGTAGTCGATGGTCGTCAGCGTGCCCGCGGGCACGTCCCAGGTCACCTCGCTCACTCCGCTGTAGGAGTCCCCGGTGGCCGGGTTCACCACGTCCCACTCGTTGTTGATGGAGCCGACCTGGATGTAGACGTCCTGCGCGCCGCCGTCCTGGTCGACGCCGGGAAAGCAGATCTTGTAGTCGCCCGCGCCGTCGGTCAACGTCCAACCGAGTGTGTCGGGGCCCTTCGCGTCGGTGTCCCACGCCTCCACGAGCGTCCTGGGCACGCCCCTGACCGTGCCGTCCTCCGACTGGACGTGCTTGACGCGCCCCTGCACGCAGGTGTCCCCGGCGAGGGACTTCGTCGCGGCCGGCATCCGCGCCTCGCGTACGGGGAGGTCGCGCGGCATGCCGAAGATCGACGACCGCTCCCCGATCGTGAGGTAGGCGAGTCCCTCGCTGCCCGGACCCGGCCGCCCGTCGCGGGCCTGGACGCGGATCGACGCGGGACCGGGGGCGACCGCGGCGACCACGCCCTCGTAGCGGACGGCCTTGCCGCGCCGGGCCCGCTCCGTACGGCTCGCGCGGTCCACGGGGCTGCGGCCGATCGTCGCCGCCCGGTGGTCGAGCCCGGCGGGCGGGCGCACCCAGCGGAGGGTCTCCGGCAGCTCGATGACGGTCGTGGCGTCCGGCAGGTCCTCCTTCGCGGTGACCTCCACCGTGAGCGTCGCGGTCTGTCCCACGGCCGGGGCGTGGTCGAGCCTGACACCGACGGTGAAGCAGTACCCCGGATCGCACGAGGGCGGCTTGGCTGGGGCCGCGTGGGCCGGGGCCGCGGCGAGGCCCGCCGCGGCCAGTCCGGTGGCGGCCACGGCGGCCGCCATCATTCGGCGTAACATCCTGTATCTCCTGATCAGCCCGCGCAGGCCACGGGCGAGTCGAAGTGTCCGGGTGAGGTGGGGTACGGCGAGCCGTTGTCGCCGGCGGGGATCGCCAGCTCACGCTCGGCCGAGGGGTCGCCCTGGACACGGCCCGCGCCGGAGCCCCAGGCCACCTTGGCGAGGAAGTCGCGCATCGCGGGCGAGTGCTGGCGGACGATGTTGTGCCCGCCGTTGGCCGGACCGCAGTGGGTGTACAGGTTGAACGAGCCGTTCCAGTCGATCATCTTGTCGCCCGGGTTGGGCCCGTTCGCGGTGCGGTCGCCCTGCAGCACGTCCCGGCCCTCGCCGCCGTACTGCCAGTCGACGCCCTGGTGGTGCTGGTCGTCGGCGGCGGACGCGTTGTCCTTGCCGGTCATCCGGAACCACAGGCACGGGTCGACGACGGTGGTGAGCGTGCCCTCGGGCATGCGGCCGGAGGCGCAGTCGTCCGGGTAGGAGCCGCGCGGGTTGTAGTCGAGCAGGTCCGCCCCGGCGCCGCCGAAGACGTGGTCGACGAACCGGTCGCCGGTGCCCCGGGCCGCCGGGTCGAACGCGCCGCCGCTGAGGCAGTCGGCGGTCGCCGCGTCCAGGACGGGGTCGCAGCCCTTGCCGCCCCAGATGACGTCCGCGCCGTCGTCGCCGAAGACCTCGTCGCCGCCGCTGTCGCCGTTGATCAGGTCGTCGCCCGCGCCGCCGTGCATGCTGTCGCGGCCCGGCCCGCCGCGCATGCGGTCGTCGCCGCCCTTGGCGAAGCCGTCGTGCGGCATGGCCGCGGTGACCCAGGTGTCACCGTCCGCGTCGTGCAGCAAATCGGTACGGCGGTCGTAGGAGCCTGCCGGGAAGCCCCGGTAGGTCTCCTTCGGCGGGGCGTTCAGGCTGACGGTGAAGCCGAGCCGCTGGGCGTCGCCCGCGTCGATGCGCTCGTTCACCACGCCGCCGCGGTCGCCCAGCATGGCGTCCTCGCCCGCACCGCCGTCCATCTCGTCGTCGCCGAGCTCGCCGAACAGGTCGTCGTCGCCCGCGCCGCCGTACAGCCGGTCGTCGCCGTCCTGTCCCCACAGCCCGTCGTCGCCCTCGTCGCCGTACAGGCGGTCGTCGCCGAAGGCCCCCGCGGGCTCGCACGTCGGCTGGGCCTGAGTGCAGAACCGGGTGGAGCCGCCGGGCAGCGCCGGGTCGTGCGTACGGCTGCGCGTCGCGTCGGCCGGCGCCTGGCCCGCCGCGTAGCGCTCGGTGTAGACCCGCTCGGTGTTCCCGGTCAGCGTGCGGACGAGCGAGCCGTTGTCGCCGAGCAGCACGTCGGCCGCGCCGCCGCCCTCGATCGCGTCACCCTTGTCGGCCGCGCCCGGCGTGGCCGAGCCGCCGATGAGGTCGTCCTGGCCGGGAGCGGCGTCGTCGCCCTCCAACTCGGCGGGCTCACTCGCGGTTCCCTTCCAACCGGGGTCGCCGAGCGGCTCGCTCTCGGTCTGGGCGGACTCGGCCGACAGCGGGAGGTCGCCGCGGATCTGGTCGGCGCCGCCGCCGCCCTCGGCGTAGTCGCCCTGGCCGCCGCCGGAGATGTGGTCGTCGCCGTCCTGTCCCCACAGCACGTCGACGCCCGAACCGCCGGAGACGCGGTCCCCGCCCGAGCCCTCACCCAGGAGCCGCACCGCCCGCGGGGCCATCGGCGCACCGGCCGAGCCCAGCCGGACCGTGGCCCGGGCAGGCGTGCCCGCCCGCGTGATCAGCGCGTTGTCGCCCGCGACGACGTCGTCGCCGGGGCCGCCGAACAGCGCGTCGGCGTCGTCGTCGGCCGCGACGTGCGAGCCGCCCACGAGGTCGTCGTCGCCCCGGTCGCCCTCGACCCAGTCGACGCCCGCGCCGCCCTCGGCGTAGTCGTCGCCGTCCTGGCCGCGGAGCCGGTCGGCGCCGCCCTGGCCGAAGATCACGTCGTTGCCCGCGCCGCCGTCGGCGACGTCCGCGCCGGAGCCGCCCGCGAGCGGCTCCACCCGGTGGGTGTGCGACTGGCCGGGCCGTACGGCGACGGGGGTGGCCGTGCCGGTCGTGCTCAGGACGGCGTTGTCACCCGCGATGACGTCCGGCCCGTCCCCGCCGAGCAGGGTGTCGCCCCCGTCGGGGTGCGGCCCGGAGCCGCCGCCGGCGAGCTCGTCTTCCCCGGCTTCGCCGAAGACCCTGTCGGCGCCGTTGCCGCCCTCCAGGTGGTCGTCACCGGCGTCGCCGTGCACCTCGTCGGCCCCGATCCCGCCGAAGGCGGTGTCGTCGCCGTCGCCGCCGTGGATCACGTCGGGCCCGCCGGCCTTCTCCGGCGTCCCGTCGAGGTCGAGGGAGCCGGTGGCGTCGCCGTTGTCGCCGACCAGGCGATCGGCCCCGGCGTCGCCGTAGAGCGTGTCGCCCGCGTCGTCCCTGCCCGCCGTACGGCTGCCGCCGACGAGCAGGTCGTCGCCGAGGCCGCCGAACGCGGTGTCCTCGCCGGCCTCGCCCGCGACCACGTCGTCCTGGGCGCCGCCGTACAGGGTGTCGTCGCCCGGACCGCCGGTCACCTCGTCGGCTCCGTCGTCGCCGTAGGCGGTGTCGTCGCCCGAACCGCCGCTCACGTCGTCGTCGCCCGCGCCGCCGTACAGGGTGTCGTCGCCCTTCTCACCGCAGACGCGGTCCTGGCCGCCGCCCGCCTCGACCCGGTCGGCTCCCCCGCCGGCCGAGACGGTCTCCCTGCCGGAGCCGCCGAGGACGAGGTCGCGGCCGTCGCCGTCCGCCCCGGCGTCCGTGCAGGGCTCCTCGCGCAGCCGGTCGCCGAAGATCGTCGCGCCGCCGTCGCCGCCCACGACGTGGTCGTCGCCGTCACCGCCGACCAGCAGCTTGACCGAGGGCTCCACGCCCGCGGGCAGCGGCAGATGACGCACCCGCCTGGCCGGGCCGTAGTCGTCGCGGCCCTCGGCCTCGCTCACGTCGGACGGCTCGGCGATCACCCAGTCGTCGCCGGGGCCGCCGAAGATCTCGTCCTTGCCGTGGCCGCCCGCCAGGACGTCCTCGCCGCCGCCGCCGAGGATCCGTACGGTCTCGCCGGGACGGGAGTGCCCGGCGACCAGGTCGACGGCCTGGCTGCCGTAGACCTTGTCGGCGCCCGCGCCGGTGTCGACGTAGTTCGGCCCCGAGTCGGCCGGTCCCTGCGCGTCGGGCCCGAACTCCTCCCGCGGCCCGGTGTGGATCTCGTCGGCGGCCGAGCCACCGGTGAGGGTGTCGCCGCCGGGCCCGCCGACCAGCAGGCTCGGCTGGGCGCGGTAGCGGGGCGACGAATCGGTCTCGGCGAGAGGGCTGTCGGAGGCGACGCCGATGGTGTCGTCTCCGCCGTTGCCCCACAGCCGGTTCGCGCCGAGCCCGGCGGCGATCCGGTCGTCTCCGTCACCCGGGCCGTCGTCCGGCGCGCCGGGCAGGCCGTCGGCGGTCCAGTCGGCCACCTCGGCCGTGCCGACCTTGCGGACGGCGGGGGTGAGGCGGCCGTCGCCGGCCACCCAGCCACCCGCGCCGCCGATCGTCAGGTAGTCGTCGCCGGGGCCGCCGGCCACGATCGCGGCCCGGCCGCCCTGCTCGTCGTAGGAGTCGGCGCTGGTGATCTGGTCATTGCCCCTGCCGCCGTCGATCACGTTCTTGCCGGCGCCGGCGAGGACCATGTCGTCGCCGTCGCCGCCGAAGGCGACGATCTTCCGGTCGAACGGGAACGGCGCGCCGGAGTCGTCGGCGTACCCCTGGAAGACCAGCTTGAGGCCGCCCTTGGCGCCGCGGCCGTCGGCCAGCACCCGGTCGAGACCGGAAGTGTGGTGCTCCTCGCGGACGCCGAGGGCGTTGACCACGAATCCCTCGTCGCCGGGGAGCTGGCTGACCGTCCACTGCTCGGCGTCGTCGCTCGGCTTGGCCGTGCTGCCGCCCCTGGCCGCGCGCATCGGGCCGATGTGCAGCACCAGCGCCTCGCCGCTGACCGTGGCCAGCTTGGGCGGGGCCTCGTCGCACTTCGGCTTGGCCGAGAAGTCGAGCAGCGTGGCCTCGACGATCGTCCAGTCGAACCGCTTCTTGAAGATCGAGATGCCGATCTCCACCCAGGCCTTGAGATAGACCTTGAGCTTGCCCTCCATGGTGAACAGGCACAACGGGTTGCGCAGCAGGATGCCCGCGAACTCGAAGAACCTGAACTTGCCGTCGTTGGTCGGGTCGGCCCAGAGCATCGAGATGCCCAGGGCGATTCCTCCGCTCACGCCCGCCTTGACCAGCAGCAGGTCGACTCCGGCTCCCGCTTCCAGCGTTCCGTACAGACTGATCGCCGGGAGGGGGCGGCCGCGCTCGTCGGTGGTCTTCAGGTAGAGGCTGTCGAGGATCTGGAGGTCGGCCTTGCCCTGCTCGATGGCCTTGCGGATGCCGTAGGTGTCGAAGCCCGCCCTGATCCGCGCCTCGACCCCGGCGGTGCCGGAGATGACGACCATGATGGGCGGCGGCGCGTAGACCGGGCCGAACGACTGGCTGTAGGTGAAGCCGAGGCGCAGCGGACCGGAGTCGAAGGCGACCAGCTCGACGTCCTTGCCCATGAGCAGGCTGAAGATCGACCGCCCGGCGTTGTCGAGCACGGGGAAGCTGAAACCGGCCTTGCCGGACTGCTGCATCGGGCCCTGCGCGTCCGCGGCGGCCTTCGTGGCGGTGGCGGTCTTCGTGGCGGTGGCGGCCTTGGCCTGGTCGCACGTCCTGGCGCCCTGGTCGAGCGCCGCGAGCAGGTTGTCGGTCTTGGGCGTCACGTCCGCGATCAGCGAGTCCGCCACGTCCGGCGAGTTCTCCGTGGTGAGAGCCCTGTCACCGGCCACGGTGAAGCTGCCGATGGGGATGTGCAGCTCGCCCCGGCAGTCGGGCAGCGAGGTCACCAGCTTGGTGATCTCGATCATCCGCTCGATGAACTGAGTCGTGCTGTTGCCGCCCAGGGTGTTGAACTTCTTGGCGATCGTCATCAGGTTCACGTCGCCGCCGCCCGCGGCCCGGCTGAGGTCCGAGAGCACCGGGATGGGCGCGTAGAGCTGGTCGACGACCGGCCGCACCGGGTCGGTGACCCGCTTGACCTGCGTCACCACCGGCCCGAGGACCGTACGGAAGAAGTCGCCGGCCTCCAGGTTCACGTCGGTGAAGGCGATGGACAGGTTCGCGGGGTCGGGCGCGCCGCCCTTGGTGAGGTCCCACGCCAGGTGGAAGTCTCCGAACAGCCCGGGCAGCATCGGCGATCCGGGCGTCACGGTGAAGCGCCAGTCCACGGCCGCGTTGGCGTGCAGCGACGTCTCCACCAGCTCGGAGGCGTCGGCGAGCTGCTGGAGCCCGATCTTGCCGACCGGCTTGAGCCCGACGGTGAACGTGCCCGCGAACAGGTCGGGAGACTGCGGCGAGCGGTTCTTCACCGTGACGTCGAGGATGGACAGCTTGGCGTTGATCTCGTCGGGCAGCGACACGTTCACGCCCACGGTGGCCTGCGGCCGCTTGTCGGGTGTCGCGTCGACGTAGAAGCCGTTGACGCGGTCGAGGCCCACGGTCACGTCCACGTGCCAGCCGAGCTCGGCCCGCACGCCCTTGCCCGGGCCCTGACGCAGCGCGAGGCCGGGGACGCCGATGTCCAGCTGCCGTTCGACGGCCGCGCAGCCCTCCACGCAGCCCTGCTGGGGGTCGACCGTGCCCTTGCCGATGCTCATCGTGAACTTCACGCCGGTCAGCTCGGTGCCCTTGGCGGCGTCGCAGGCGGTGGGGTCCGCGGGCTCCGGCGCCTGCACACAGGTGATCAGCGGTTGCACGCCGGGACCGACCTTGGGGGCGAGCTCGGCGTTGTACCACTCGCGCAGGTCCTTGCCGGTGGGCACCCGGCCGCCGTTCGGCAGCTTGGCGACGGCCGCCTTGATCTCCTGGCGCTTGGCGCCGACGAAGTCCGCGCCCTGCTGCAGGTCGTCGCCGACCAGGGGCAGCTTGCCGCCGTAGGAGGCCGTACGCAGGCCGGCCTCGAGCGCGGTGAGGTAGCGGTCGATGCCGTCGCCCAGGTTGGTCCAGTCGAGCTCCAGCCCCGCGGGCAGGGTGGAGAAGTCGAACTCGGGCACCTCCAGCCGGTCGACGTCGCCCGGCAGCTTCTTCGTCAGGTCGAACATCTCGGCCAGCGGAGCGGCCCTGGGCAGGCGCAGGACGAGCGCGTGCCTGCCGTCCGCCGTGATCGGGCCGCCGTTCACGTAGGCGGGCAGCACCGCGCACAGCGCGAGGTCGGTCTCGTCGCGCCGGGGGTCGCGGTCGCAGGTGACCGGGTCCGTCGTCTCGTTGAGCGCCAGGTCGAGCCCGGCGAAGAAGTCGGCCGGCGGCACGGCGTCCTGCGGCTCGCCGTCGTACCGGAGGGTCACGCCGTACGCGAGCCTGGCCTGCATCGGGTCGTCGTCGTCCGCCTTGCCGACGGAGACGGGCAGCGGGCCGATGTTCGCCTTGATCGCGCCGTCGAGCCGGGCGTTCGCCTCCAGGTCGAGGCCGGAGTCGGTGTCGACGAGCAGGTCGCGGGCGAGGTCGAAGTCGCGCTTGAGCGCCACCCGCAGCCCCAGCCGGATCTGCCCGCCGACGGAGGCGTCGAGCGTGCCGGAACCGGAGGCGGCGACCAGGCTGCTGTCGCCGAACGAGAAGCGCAGCGGCTCCTTCAGCGCCGCCTTCTTGTCGTATGCCAGCGACAGGCGCAGCGCGCCGTCCTCGTAGCCGATGCGGACCTGGCCGCCCAAGGCTTTGTTCAGCTCGGCGACCAGCGCCTGCACGGTGTCCGGCGGGGCCGCGGTCAGCCGGTCGATCGCGTCCCTGAGCGGCGAACGCAGCGCGTACGCCGTGCCCGGCTCGGGACGGACCTGGCCGAACTTCGCGGTGAACGCCATGGTGTGCTGGCCGCAGACGGCCCCGACGGTCATCACGCGGGTGCCGATCACGACACCGCGCCCGATGTGCGCCTGGGTGAACGTCCGGGACGGGTCGGTGACGAAGCCGTTCTCGCTGCCGCAGGCGCCGTCGCCGTACACGACGCCGGGGCCGGAGCCCATCTCGTCGGCGGCGACGAGGTCGGACAGCGAGCGGCCGAGGAGCGGCAGCTTCGCCGTCATCGCCGTGCCGACCGGTCCGTCGGGCTTGACGTGGTCGAGATAGGTGGTCAGCGCGCCCAGCGACTTGACCAGCGCGCCGAACAGCGCCTGCGGGTTGTCGGGATCGAAGGCGAAGTCCTTGACCTTGCCGATCTGGTCGAAGCCGCGGAAGACCACGGTGCCGGGCGTGCGGACGTCCGGCATCTGCACGTCGCCGGTGACCTTGCCGCCGAAGAAGTCGGCCAGTCCGGGGACGCCGAGGGTCAGCCTGGCCGTGGCGGTGGCGTCCACCTGGGTGGTGAGGACGTCCGCGGGGTCGCTCGCAAGACGTTCGAACAGCCGCGTCAGCGGCACGTCCCCGGCGTCCTTGAGCGCGACCTTCACCACGTCGCCCCCGGTCTTGCTGCTCATGGACAGGTCGCCGGTGAGCCGTACGCCGAGGTAGCCGACGACGGCGTCCACGTTGACCGAGGTGAGGACCGACACGCGGGCGCCGAACAGGTCACGGCCGGTACGCAGCATGATCCGGTCGGCGGGCCGGGGCAGCTCGGTGACCACGGTCGCGCTGCCGTCGGGGTTGGTGTGCTTGTAGGGGCACGCCTTCTGCTGCCCGTCCGGGCGGGTGGCGCACGCCTGGCCGGTGGCCGGGTCGCTCAGGTCGAGCACGACCGTGGCGGCGGCGTGGTAGCCGCGCATCACCCCGGCGACCGAGGTGGTCGCGTTGGCCTGGGCGAGGCCCGCGCGGGCCTTGAAGGCGTCGCCGAACGAGACCTGGCCGATCATCGGGTCGGCGGCGGCGATCCGGTAGGCGGTACCGGCCGCGGGCACGCCCGCGCGCCAGCCCTCGCCGGTCAGCGTGACGACGTCGGCGGTGTTGTCGGCCACCATGCCGGTCGACGTGCCCGCGGTGATCGTGCGGCCGGCGAACTGTCCGGGCGTCCACTTCTGGCCGGCGTGCCTGAGCGTCGTGGCCGTGTAGGTGACGCCGGCGCCCGCGCCGCTGTTCGCCTGCCCGCCGGGGTTGAGCGGCTCGGGCACGGGGTTGACCGCGCGGTCGATAACGAGCGTGAAGGCGATCTTCTTGGTGGCGTCGTCGTAGCCCGCGTCGGCGACCTTGATGATCGCGCCGCCGGGGAGGCCGCGTGCCCTGCCGAGCGCGGCGAACATGTCCTGGATCGAGGTGAAGGTGGGCTGGCCGGTGTTCCGGTCGACGCTGTCGGCGACGAACTTGTCGATCGCCTCGGAGATGCGCACGGCGTCGGCCAGGGAACCGCGCATGAACGGCAGGTCCAGGTCGCCCTGGCCGCCCTGACCTCCCTGGTCGCCCCAGCGGGCCCGCTGCACGGCGGTGATCGCGCCGGACAGGTGCGTCAGCCCGTCGAGCAGGTCCTTCGGCGTGAGCGTCTGGAAGCGGTTCAGCCGGTCGAGGTCGGGCTGACTCACGCTCACCTGCGGTCCACCCGTGGCGAGATCGGGCCAGCTCACGTCGACGGTCGCGGTGGCGCCCTCGACCTGGGCGCCGGCGAACGGCTGCGCGGTGACCGCGAGCCTCGCGGCCGCCGAGCCCTTCCTGGAGAAAGCGAACAGTCCGGCCGCCGCGCCGTCCGCGCCCAGCTCCCGCGGGTCGAGCCTGCCGTCGCCGTCCGGGTCGGAGGTGGTGGAGGTGAACGTGGACGTCAAGGAGAGCGACGAGCCCGCGGACAGGTCGGCGCCGAGGATGCCGAAGGCGGCCGTGGGTCTGGCCCCCGCCGCCAGCCGCCCGTCGGCCTGCACCGTCACCGCGGCGTCCGTGCCCAGCCAGGCCGTCTTGGTGGCGGGGTCGTAGGCGAAGGGCAGCTTCGCGCCGAGCTTCAGCGTGACGTCCACACCCCCGGACGTCGCGAGCGCGACCTTCGGCTGTGCGCTGCTGACGGAGACCGGGCGGTCGGCGACCGTCCTGGTCACCTCCAGGGTCAGGTCGAGGTGCCTGACGCCGCCCTGCGTGCTCGCCTTGGCCTGCAACCGGCCGGTACGCGGACCGGACAGCGGATACTCGTCCTCCAGATCGGACAGGCTGGTCAGGTTCTTCAGCCGGTCGTACACCGCGACGTCGAACAGGTCGCCCAGGCCCAGGCCGTCCTCCCCGCCGGGGACCAGTCCGACGAGGGGCAACTGCTCGCCCATCGGGCCGAGCACCGCCATGCCCCTGCCGACGGCGGCGAAGCGCTCGACCGCGGACACGAGCGCGGTGGTCTCCGCGTCCGGTTGCGCGGCCGCGGACGCGGCCTGTGGCAGGCCGGTCACCAAGCCTGACATCATTCCCACGGCGCATAACGCGCTGATCAATCGCCGCCTTGACACCGGACCCCCAGAACCGACGGGTTGCATACCGACGGCCTGTTCTAGTGACGGCGACTTGTGATCCGGTTGGATCTGACTTCAGCAGGACGCGTGGGCACGTCCGGGCAGGTGCCCTCCACGCACGTCACGTGGACGCGGAGGGGCACGCCGAGGCGTGCGGGCCGCCGCTCCGGCTTCCCGCCGGGGAATGCGAAAAGTCCGGGCTCCGGCGGTTCGACCGCCGGAGCCCATGTTCCTGCTCCTGGGAAATGAACGCCTCCATGTGACTCATCGGCGAGTGGATGTGCGAGCTCGCGCTCCGAGCAGCATTCGGCCCATTCCCCAGGACGTCAGACCGGCTTTTAGTTGAAACCGCAGCCGAACAACGCGGGGAGTGCGTCGGAGCAGTTGCCGGCGACGCAGACGTCCCAGAGGATGTCGTCGAGATCCGAGCAGGTGTTCCGGGAGCATCCGTTCTGGGAGCATCCGTTTTGGAAGGCTCCGTTCTGGATCCGGCTGTTTTCGAAGGTGTTGTTGAACCCGTTGTCGAACTCGTTGCTACACGGGTTGGTACAGCCCCAGCCAGTTGGGGCGGTTGTCGCGCTCGCGGCCGTGGCGCCCGCGACGAGGGCGCCACCGCCGAGCGCGGCGGAAAGTGCGAGTCCGGCGATGACCTTCTTGAGCTTGGGCATTCTATATCCCCCTCTAAAGGCTCAACTGCCTAATGTGTGCGCCAATCCTGAATGGACAGGAATGGCGCCTAATGACCGTTAAGCGGCCATTGCCCCGCGACGTCATGTTTTCCAGGCCGGACAAGCGATAAACGGTGGCTGGAGGCGTTTAACGACTTATTGATGAATAAGGGGCGTTGGATGGGAACTTATGCCGCCTTTATCCCCTAATGTCCGATTTCGTCGAGCGATCAGTCGGACCTCAGCCCGCGCGCACCATGGTGACGAGCTCGTGCGCGACGTCGAGGAACCGGTCACGCGAAGAGCTCGTCGTCTGCAGGTCGACGAACGCCTCGTGTGCCCCGGCCTCGGCGAGGGTCAGCAGGTAGTCGGCGACCTGCCGCACGGTTCCCGCGTGCGGCACCTGGTCGGCGGGGGCCGGCGAGTCCGTGATCGCCGGGTTGACGCGCACCACCATGCGCAGCGCGGACGGGTCCCGGCCCGCACCGGAGGCGGCCCGCAGCGCCATGTCCCACAGGCCGGTCAGGTACGGCATGGGCATGGCCGCGCTCAGCCAGCCGTCGGCCCGCCGCCCGACCCTCTCCAGCGCCCCGGGTGTGTAACCGGCCAGCAGGATCGGAGGACGCGGCCGCTGGCGGGGCTTGAGGTCGATGTGCGACGGCGGCACCGTCCAGAGCGCGCCCTTGTGCTCGACCACCTCGTCCGTCCAGACGGCCTCCATCAGGTCGAGCGTCTCCTCCAGCCGGTCTCCCCTGCCCCGCCAGGGCACCCCGGTCGCGGTGTACTCGTCGCGCAGCCAACCGAGGCCGATGCCGACGTCCAGCCGTCCGTCGCTGAGCAGGTCGAGCGAGGTCAGCGTACGGGCGAGCAGCACGGGCGGCTGCCACAGCGCGTTGAGCGTGCTGGTCCCCAGCCGGATCTCGCGCGTGCTGACAGCGGCCAGCGTCAGCGCGGTGAGCGGGTCGAAGAACGTCCCGAAGGCCGGGGGGACCGTCCCGTCTCCTCCCGGGTACGGGTCGCTGGGGTTCAGCGGCAGCAGGATGCGGTCGCCCGCCCACAGGCTGTCGTAGCCCATCGCCTCGAGATCCGCGCTCGCCTGCCGCATGAAGTCCGGGTCGGCGAACGCGCCGTACTGGGGAACCGTGTATCCGAGCCGCATGAGTGTCTCCTCGCACTTCGCCGTAGCGGAATCGCCCTGTCCGGGCGTCGGCGGAGACGCTAGAAAGGCCCGCTTGCGGAAAACTTGGACAGGCAGGGTCCAAGGAGCATCCCAGGGCTGGCGTTACCGGAGGCCGGGGGTCGAAACCGGCGTCACGAGGGTTTGCCCGCGCCGCTCGCCCGGCGACGCGGGCCGGACGCTCACCCGGCCCGGACGCCTGTCACGGCGGCCGGGCCGGGCGGAGCCCGCTGCGAGGCGGCCGTTCAGACGCCGGCCGTCGCCTCCGCCCGCGCGGTGATCGTCTCCGCCGATTCCTCCGCTTCCTCCGCGGACTGTCCGGCGGGGTCCTCGGGGGCGGCGTCGGGGTGCGCCGCGACGAACCGCTCGATGACCTCGTCGGCCATCTTCCCGCGCGGAGGCACGTCCAGCCCTTGCTCGCGGGCCCACTCGCGGACGTCCGTCAGGGTGTAACCCCGCAGGCGCGGGGAGGTGTCGGCGGCCTTCTTGGACCGCGACGCCTGCTTCACCTCACGGGCGTTCTCCAGCACTTCCTCGATGAACGCGAGAGCCTCGCTCAGCCGCTGCTGGTTCGCGTCGGACAGGTCGATGGCGAAGGTCCGGTTCAGCAGCGGAAACTCCCGTCGCGCCACATCGTCGCCCTCGGAGTGGTCGAGGTCGTCAACCAGAATCACCTTCTGCGCCACGTGCAGCCCTTCCAGGGTGGATCTCCGTCTATCTGGACCGTGGCATCTTACTGGTGCTCCGCTCGCCGGCCCGTCCTCCCCGGTCCCTCGACCCGAGCACGAGCGCCGCCGCGGCCACGCCGTACGCGACCGTCGTGAGCAGGGCGGGCAGGAAGTCTCCCGGACCGGAGAAGTCGGGCTGGCTGCCCGCGCTCACGTCCGCGTGCGGGTACTCGTCGATGGCCACCACCAGGTTGACGACCGTCATGACGCCGAGCAGCGCCGCGACGACCCACCTCGTCCGTCTCAGGTGCCGGTGGAAGACGGCCGGCAGCAGGACGAGCATCGGCAGCCACCACGCGACCATCGCGTCGACGCCGAAGAACGGCCGCGCGGCGACTCCGATGAAGAGCCCCAGGAAGGAGAGGATCGCCTGGTAGCCGATGTATCCACTCTCCGTCGCGATTGGGAACATCATGGGCGCCGCCGAGGCGGACACCGCCAGGATCAGCCACGGCCATGCTCGGCGGGCCTTCGCCGCACGCGGTGCGGGGTGCTCGGACACCGCTTCAGGAGCCGGTGTGGAGGCGGCGGTGCAGCGCGCGGATCTCGTCGACCAGCGCGGGCACGGGTCCGGCCACCCGCACCCCGGGCGCGACCTCGTCGACCGGGAGCGTCCGCAC